>CAMHDG010000141.1 GCA_946183815.1 uncultured bacterium
GTCCAACCCCTATCCAAAGGAGAGGGGCTTTTAACGATTTATATATTTACCCCCGATAAACAATAATTTACCCCTCATCCTCTAACAAACAAGATAGATTGTTAAGTTTTGTAAAGCATCTTTAATAAAAAAGTCAATTCTTTAAATAAGAAAAACTTTATATAAATGTAAGGTTAAAGTAGATAAATAAAAGGTTAGTTAAACAAGTTTAGTTAGGTTGATTAGAACAACGATTAACAGGTTAGGTTTAAAGTTAATCAAAAGTTCAAAAAAGATAACAAAACAAATGAACCTTTTGTGAGTCGAAACGACTTTACGAAAGGTTAGTTTAGTTTAAAGGTTAAAGTAAAGGTAGGTTTATTATGGGTTTCATTATGTTTCTCGCAAGGAAGATTCAACTGCAAAATGAGCAGAATAATCTTCAATTTCAATTAACATCAATCTCAAACAAATTACAAGATTACACAAATTACGTATCAATTTTATCAAGTGACAGTGTTCAAATGGCAGATATGGCATCAATTCCGACATCGTTGTTCGGACAGGGGCTGTTTGAGTTAGGAGCGGCACATAATCAGGCGTTACAGATAGCAAACGCTCAAATGGGTCAAGCACAACAATCAGGAATGTTTGGTCAAAATCCTAACCCTCAGATGATGAACATCACTTATCAAAAGTTATATGAAAATGCTCGTAAACAAATTCAAAAACAATTACAGGCAAGAATGAACGAAGAAGAAAAACAACTTCAAACCAAAAAGACAATGCTCGATACAAGATTAAGTATGATTACTAAAGAATTAGAATCACTCGATCAACATATCGGAAGCGGTATCAAAAACCAAATTTCAAACTACGGGATACAAGGTTAATAATTAACCCTGATAAACCACCAACCTAAAATAAAACTAAACCAATAAATCAATCTACTTAATAACCAATAATAAACTAAATTCCTTAGCCTCTTATAAAAGAGGCTTTTTTTTGGGTTATAAAACCGTCACATTTAACATCATAATCATCAGTCGGCAATTTGTCCAAAACTAATTCGTAAGGGATAACTGCTATCTTTAGCCCTTTTACTCCTCTAAAAAATCTGTCGTAAAACCCTCCGCCATATCCCAATCTGTAACCCGAATTATCAACTGATAAGGCAGGGGTAAATATGATATCAGGAGTATTTTTATCCGTTGACTCGGTTTGAGGCTCATATACTTTAAACGAAGAACAAATTAAGGTATCACCATTTTTGTAAGGACATACCTCTAACGTATCACCATTAATTCTGGGTAAATAAAATTGTTTATCATCTTCAAGTAAAGCCAGTAAATTTATCTCGTTGTCTAACGGATAAAAAATCATAACTTTTTTTGCGGTTTTATACACCTCTTGATTACGGATAATATCACAAATATTTTCACTAATTTTAACAATATCAAGTGATTGTCTGATATTCTTTGCCCATAGTCTGATGTCTGATTTTGTATTCATAATGTTTAATATATAATAAAATAGGGAGCATGTGAATAATGAATGAATTAGTAAATCCTCTATGGGATGAACACGGATATATACAGGTTTACACAGGAAACGGTAAAGGGAAAACGACTGCTTCACTGGGGCTTGCTATGCGGGCTTTAGGCAGAAACTGGAAGGTGCTTTTAATTATGTTTACTAAAGGCGGTGACAACTACGGAGAATTAAAATCTTTCAGGAACCTGTCAGGTCAAATCCAGCAAAACCTGACTATTATGCAGGCCGGACTGGACAGAATTGTGTACTCATCAAACATTACAACAGAAGATAAAAACGCAATAAACGAGGGTTGGGATGTAGCAAAGCGTGCCATTGAAAATGATGAATACCAACTTATTATTCTTGATGAAATGAATATAGCAATATCTCTTGGAATAGTAGATGTTGATGAAGTGGTAGAAGTGCTTAAAAACAAACCTGACGATATGGAAATCGTACTTACCGGCAGAGATGCTAACCCAAAAATCATTGAAATTGCCCATCTGGTATCTAAAATAGAACCCGTTAAACACTACTGGGATATAGGAGTATCAGCCAGAAAGGGAATAGAATACTAATACTTTACTCCTACTATTTTATGACTACTTTTTATTTTTAAATATACTTAACCCGTTCAATAGAGATTTATAACGCAAGAAATTATCATAAATATAGTAAAACCGCTTTATGAGGGGACTATATGAGAAAATTTATGATAATATTATTACTCTGTTTAACAATTATATGCAGAGTTTCTGCTACAGAAAAAGCAACCGATACACTCACAAAAATTGAAAACTCTGTTCTGGGTGCAACCTATAAAGATCAAAAAACTGAAACAAGACTGAACAGAATAGAAGAATACGTCTATGGTGCAAAGAAAAACGGAAATACATCCGAACGACTAAAGCATCTGGCAAAAGACCTGAATGCTGATGTTATAGGTCAGGAAATTGAACCCTGCACAGACACTATCGCTCAACAAGAAGAGTATCAGTCAGACAGCAGTGTTGACTATCCTGTTATAGAAGAAGTAGAAAAACACTTAAGCATAAAATCAAAACCAAATCAGTCGCTACATTCAAGAATTGTAGCCATTGAAAAAAGACTTTTTGAAAAAGTCTATGACACAGACGATTTTTACACAAGAGTTGAACGTATAAAAGGCAGAGTCTATAAAAACTACGACTCAAAACTTTGTCAGGACTATGATGACGAAGATATAGAAATTCCTGAATACAGAGCAGAAGAAGGATTTGACGGCTGGGATTCAGGTAGTCTGATGAGAAAACCTAACTTCTCAAATATGTCCATGGGTGACAATTCAAGAATATCAAAACTTGAAAGAAAACTCTTTCATGATACATTTGAAGAAGAAACAAGCAACGACAGACTTGCAAGACTTGAAAGTGAAGTCTTTGATACAGAATTTTATAACGAAGATGAAAGCGAACGTCTTAACAGACTGGAAGGTGCTATAAAAGGTCAAAAAAGTGCCAACAGATACGATAATAATAAATTACAACAACGAATAAACACCGCACTCCAAATTGGTGCTATGATATTGATGGTGCTTGCCTGCATCTTATAGACTATGCATAAGCAAGGGCTTTTCTGTCAGGCTCAATATAAGGATTAGTTGCATAAGTTACCCCATATTGTTTAGATGTTTGTTGAGCGAACATTTGAAACTGCTCTGCTGAATATCTAGTACCTGTTTGTGGATTTGTTCTGTAAGGAGCATCTGTTGCAGTATATTGAATAAATTCTCTTACAGCGTCTAAAACACCCATTATTTTCTCCGTCCTATAATTATATCCTGTGTATATATAAAGTATATATAAGAAAAATAATTGCTTTTTCAAGGGGGTAAATATTAAGACATGTTAACAGTAGAATAAAAGTCACTATTTTCAGGGGTTCAGAGGTATAACATTATTTTAAATATTCTTTAAACTCTTTATCAACACCGAAAGAATATCCGCACCCCTCCAGTGTCTGACCGTTATTCTTTATAAAATCGGGGATAATAAACGGATATTCTCTGCAAAACATACCTCTAAAAAAATATGCACCGCACTTTCCGTCAGGTCTTAATGACTTACAAACAAAGGTCAAAGCCCCGTCTGTTTCATCAACACCTGATATTTCAAACATGTTCATTCTTTTATTCTTTTTTTTGGCAAGTTCAAATTGCTCTTCTGTCTTAATCAACTCTTCTCCGTCATAAAAAACAATAGACCTGCAACATTTTCCGCATGCCAGACATTTACCTTTTACAACATATTTTGAAGAAAACGCTTTATTATACAAAAATTTCAGATATTGAAAGAGTTCTTTTATATTCATACCTGAATTTTACTTTCAATATTACGTGATGTAAACAACAATGGCAAAAAAACTTATTTACAGATATTTATATAGTGGATATTTTACCTTAACGGGGAATTAAAACTGTAATATTATTAGGATAACAATACGATGAATATATCAAGTTTAAACAGAGTAAATACAATAAATTTTGGAAACAGAAATTTTGAATCATATTTAGACGATATGACAGAACCATACGAGGACGAAATTATTCCGGAATATGAAGAATTAGAAAATCCTAAAAAACAGGAGTCGAAAGACTTTATGAGATTAGATGAACTCTATGATTCAAGAAAAGGCGACAGGCTTGATTACTATTACAGATCTTATGCAAGTGAGGATGATGTTGCTTTTAACGATGACATTATTTACGACTTGCTGCCTAAAAGCAACAGAGCGGCAAACTATGTAACCTCGCCAAGAGATTCATTACCTGCGAATTACTATCTTAATAACCTTGCAAAAGATGTTTATTGTGCAGATGATGCCTATAACAAGGAACACGAAAGTTTCCAAATAAGATTAAATCAAGGATTTAAAAAAGGAGATATCTCTCAAATATACCATTCTGCAATGAGGAATATAACCGAAGATAAAAAAACTATGGACTATAATCTTGCAAAGAAAGGGTTTAATCTTTTAGAATCGGGGAAACCGGTCGAATTAGTCACATCAGTAATGGACGGGTCAAAAATTGCTTATGCTGACGGAACAACCGTTTTTAAACCTGAATTATTTGATTTTCTGGCATTGTATCCTAACAGCAGAAAATTTGTCGTTGAAAATAAAGGAAGTCATGAAAAATTACATTCTGATATAATTGCCGTATTTTCAGAGATGCAGTCTTTCTGTAAAGATGAAAAAGAAATTGGAATGGTTATAAACTCATGTAAAACAGGTGACAGTAATGACTTCAAAGTTGATAAAGAACTAGCCAAGATGTGTTCCGATATGGTAAAGAACGGTCAGACAGTAGAAAACGCAACTAAATTGATTAAAAAATCAATTCTTACAAAA
>CAMHDG010000142.1 GCA_946183815.1 uncultured bacterium
TTCTCTCTCTCCAAGGAGAGATATATCTGCTTCGCAGATAAACAATAATTTACACCTTCCCCAACATCTTTTTCAGTGCAGGTAAAAAGAGTGCAAGTGCAACTGCACTGATTAATGATATTCCCGCAAGTGTAAGAAAAAGCAAATCTGTACTGATAGTTCCATATTTTCCGCCCCACAGCCCTGCAAAAATGTTCCCAAAGAAACTTGTTAAAAACCACATTCCCATCGTTGCAGAAAGAAATTGTTTTGGGGCTAATTTAGTCACAAGTGAAAGTCCTATCGGTGATATACAGAGTTCTGCAACAGTCATCATAAAATATGCAGTAACTAACCAAAGTGCAGAAACTTCCCCAGTTTTTGACAAGTCGCCTGCAAGTGCCATAACCACATAAGCCACACTCATTATCCCTAAAGCAAGTGTAAACTTTTCAACCGAGGTCGGTTCAAGATTTTTCTTTCCTAAATATGTCCACAATAAAGATGCTAACGGGGCTAAAATTATTATAAATAATGGGTTTAATGACTGAAAATAACCTGTCGGAATAGTATGACCAAAAAGATAACGTCTTGTTGAATACTCTGCAAAAAGGGTTAAAGAGCAACCTGCCTGTTCGTAACAAGTCCAAAAAACTATCGTAAATGCCATAAGAACAAAAAGTGCATATATTCTTTTTGACTCTCTTTTCGTCAACTCTCTTTGTTCATGTTTATCTTCTTTTAAAACCCGACTAATTGGTTTTTGACCGCAATCACCAAGATACCTCTTCTGGAAGATTAAATAAGTTAATATTCCAATCAGCATACCAATTCCTGCTGATGCAAACCCCCAGTTAAACCCGAATATTGAGGCAATCGTTCCGCATACCAGCGGGGAAAAGAATGCCCCAAGATTTATACCCATATAAAAAACAGTAAAACCGCTGTCTTTTTTTTCATTATTTTTTCCGTACAAAAGACCTAACAAAGAACTTATGTTAGATTTGAAAAAACCGTTCGCAATAATCATAACGGTTAAAGACGGGATAAATAATTTTTCTCCGCCAAAAGCAAGCGAAAACAATCCGATACACATAAGTAAAGCACCCGTCAGAATACATTTTCTCTGACCGATTAACCTGTCGGCTATGTATCCTCCAATTACAGGGGTTAAGTAAACAAAGCCTGTATATAGACCATAAACATATCCTGCCTCTTCGTTGGTATAAAGTAATTTTTGTATCATATACAAAACGAGAAGAGCCCTCATGCCGTAATAGGAAAATCTCTCCCACATTTCCGTAAAAAATAATAAATAAAGCCCTTTTGGGTGATTTTGAATGAAATCTTTTAACATAACTATAAATTTATTATCTGTCAGGAATATCTACAATAAAAGTAGAGCCGTTATTTACTTCGCTTTTGATAGAGATTTTACCTCCGTGCAATTCTGTTAACTCTTTTGTAATCGTAAGCCCAAGCCCTGTTGAACTTTCTTTTTTTGTATAAGCACTGTCTAACTGAACAAATTTTGCAAAAATTTTACCATGGTATTTTTTATCTATACCGATACCATTATCGTGAACCATCAGTTTAAACGATGTTTTCCCTCTTTTTGCAATAATTTCAACCTCATCATTTTCAGGACTAAATTTTATTGCGTTATTAACAAGATTATACAAAATTTGCTGTATCTTTTGATAATCGGCATTAACTTCAAAATCTTCATCACAATCAATAATCAGTCTGATACCTTTTTTAGTCGCAAGCGGTTTTAGAATATTTGCCACCTCTGTCAGCGCACGCATAATGTTAAAATCAGAACGCACTAATTTTACTGCTTTTGATTCTATTTTAGATATATCTAAAATTTCGTTAATCATTCCTAAAAGATGTAATCCTGATACCCTGATGTCAGATATATATTCTTTTTGTTTAGCATTAAGTTCCCCATGCAAACCTTCGGATAAAATCTCTGAAAAACCCAATATTGCATTTAAGGGGGTTCTCAATTCGTGAGATACATTTGCCAGAAACTCTGATTTTACCTTATCAGCCTCTAATATTTTTTCGTTTTGTTCTTTTATTATTTTGTATGCGTTATTTTTTTCAATAAGTCCGTCTTTTAAGGCTTTTAACTGAATTTTAAACACGTTTGATAATTCTAAATCTTTTATTACATAAGATATTATAGAATTACATATTTTAAGGGTGGATAAATCTTTTTCGGTATAATAATTCTCTTTTTTAGTGCCTAAAATAACAAACCCAAAAACGGTGTTACCGACTGCAAGTTTATGTAGAAGGTAAGATTTTCCCCCAATAAAATTTAGTGATTTTATAATTGAAGATTTTTCACTAAGAATACATCCTTTATCAGAATAAAGAAAATCAATATCCGTTTTTGAAATTTTGTAAGTTTTATCAACCAGTTCCTTATTTATATTTGAATACTTCAACTGAACAGTATCAGGGTTGAGATAATAGATATAAGCAAAATCAAACTCAAAGATTTGTCCGAGTTTTTCAAATATATTTACCCCTTCTTTGTCCTCTTTTAGATTTATATGAAAAAGCGAGGGTATTTGCTCTAACAGTTCATTATTTTCTAACCTGACCATAAATTAATAATAAACTTTTGATAAAATACAAGCAAGTTTTTTACAAAACTTTTGGACTTTTTGAGAAATATTTGTTATTATAAGGTAACACATAACAGTAGGGAGAGAGAAATGGGACATATAGAACACATCTTTTCATCGTATAATATAGATTTATTTATGAGAGTTTTATCTGCAATATGTTTGGGTTTTATAATCGGATTTGAGAGAGAAATAACAAACAAATATGCAGGTTTAAGGACACATATACTGGTATGTTTAGGTGCGTGTGTGTTCACAATAATTTCAATTTTCGGTTTTCCTGAACTTGTAGATTGGCATATCGAGGGATATAACCCGACAGGGATAAGAGATACAGCCCGTGTGGCAGCACAAGTTGTAACAGGTATTGGTTTTATTGGTGCGGGTACTGTTTTAAGAAATGGGCCAACTGTATTTGGGCTTACTACTGCCGCAACACTATTTATGGCGGCAAGTATCGGTATGGCCTGCGGGGCTGGCATGTATGGGCTTGCTATTATTGCTTCTGTACTCTCTGTTGCCGTGCTTACTCTTATTAGAGTTTTTGAAAAACGTGTTCTTAACAGATGCTCTAAAAACATAAGACGCTTAAAAATTAATCTTCATTGCCATAATGAAAATATTGATTCAATCAGAGATTATATGGTGTCAAACTTTAAAACAGTAGATGCCCTGAAAATGCATAAACTTATTGAAAACCCTGATATGACAAAGTTTTCTATTATTGTTGAGATAATCAGTAAACGCCCTGTTCAGTATATTTATGATAAATTAGGTGCAATAGAAGGTATCGAATCTATTGCAATAGACACCGTTAACGAAAAAGGATAGGGGTAAAGAGGTAAAGGGGTAAAGGAGGTAAATTGGGTAAATGGAGGTAAAGGGTTTTGCTCTAATCTCTAAATAGTCCGAAAGAGCGTGCAATTTCGTCTTTTTCCCATTCACTGTCTTGTTCTGCCATTAAATCTGTTATTTCATATTCGAGTTCATCTTTTGTAATATCCGTAACACTTTTAGCATCTTTCATACTCAAAGCACGCATTTCAGATTCACTTGCCCCACCGCTTGATGAGTGAATTCTGCTTAACTCACTGTGAGTATTCTTAAAAATGTTGTTGGCACTGTCGTGGTTGCGACCGATACTTAATCCGGACAATGTTAACTCCTGAAATGAATATTCTCTCTCATGTATAAAAAGTTATTTAAAAAAAGTGAATTTCAACATGAAAAAATGGTTTTACATGTCTTAATAAAAATTACCTTTGGTTTGGTTGTTCAAAATTATTTGTAATTGTGTATAAATATTCTAAAATCTGGGTAAAGTATGGCAAATTGCAGTCACCGTTTACTATGATATCCATATTATCTCTTGCAGGAAGAATATATTTTTTCCCTGCGTCCTGAATATATTCCCAGTGTTTGAGAGCGTTTTCGAGTGACTGATTTCTGTTATTGACCGCTCTTGACATAAATCTTTCTTTACGGATTTCAACATCTGTTTCAACATAAATTTTTATATCGAACACATCCTGAATTCCCTCGTACATTGTTGCAACACCCTCAACAATAATAATCTTGTTAGACTGAATTTCCATAGATTTTGGGACGGAAATTCCCGTTCCGTTAAGCAAATAACGGGGGATAGCAATATCTTCACCTTTTGAGATTGCTTCTAAATCGTTTTTCAAGATATCCAGTTGGAAATTTTTAGGAGAATCAATATCATAACCGTTATCCCTTAACGCATCGAAAGAACCGTATTTTTTAATCAAATCGGAAATATCTTTGAAATAATTGTCCGTTTTTACTATAGACACAGGCTGATTAAAACGGCTGATAAATTTTGAAATCTCACTGCATATTGTAGATTTGCCTGATGCTGATTCGCCTGTAATCCCTATAACAATTCTTTTTTGAGGGTTTGTAATTAGTCGTTTTGTGAACCTTGAAATAAAATCATCTTTTATATTTACAATAACGGACTTTTCTGCTTTTTTATCATAAGAAAGTGCCTGTTTAAATTTAGTCTGGAGATAAAACGCAAGTAATTCTCTGCCGGTTTTTTGTGAAAAATCAGGCTTAAAAATTTTGTCATTAGAATTTAACTCTTTCGAGATAAGGTTGTAAATTCCGTCGTTGTTGTTCTCTGTTTCCATACTGTTCACTTTATTTATGTGGTAACATCTTAACACAAAAAAGTTTCGGGGCAAGTAAATTATTGTTTAGAGGCGAAGCCGATTTGTCTCTCCTTGGAGAGAGAGAAATT
>CAMHDG010000143.1 GCA_946183815.1 uncultured bacterium
GGAGTAATGATGATTATAAAGACGGCTTTAGACCAATAGGACTTTCTAGTAAAAGTCCATCATTGTAAACGAAAGATATTGTTTTTTGGTTTTTAGGGTCGAAAAATCCCGCATTCACAGTCAATTTTGCACCTGTTGCCTTATGGATATCAGAATTTGTCATCAATTTTGGGGTTGAAACAAACTCTATCTTTTCGTCAGGCGGAATGATAATATGGTATATACCGTCTTTAAAATCATACTTAATACCTGATTGTGCAAAAACTGATACCATACTAAAAACCATAATACAAACTAAAACAAAAATTTTTCTAATCATTACAAATCCCTTGACTTATAAAATGCAACTATACAACCTAAAAAGGTTAATGGAGGTACTAACGCTGTGATAAGTGGCGGCAGTACCAATTTTTCTGCCAGCAAATCAAAGAACGGCAAAGTTATATAATACAGGAATATCGCACCTATTGCAATACCAAAACCAACCATTCTTTGTTCTCTCGGTTTACTAAAACCTAACAAACATCCCATTATGGCAAGTAAAATACATATCATCGGATGGAAAAACCTCTGATAATATTTACTTAACATAAGACTATACGTTTCTTCATCGTTTTTAACAGTCTTTAAAAGATGGATATATTTCCATAAATTTTTATTAGTAATTTCTCTTTCTTTTTTTGTTGAATATCGCATCATAAGGTGTAAATCAGAAGCAAGATGACCTTCTAAAATGTTCATATTATCAATATGAGATATATTATTAAAAATACCTTCCGATGATATTTTATAATGGGTAATATCAGTTAATGTCCACTTATCAGGATGAAATTTACCCTTTTTTGCAACATAAATATCCGAAATACCGTGCATATCCGTATATTCAGAATCTACAAAATCAATAACAAGTACATTCTTCATCCCTTTTTTATTATATTTTGAAACGACAACCGCAAGAGTTGGCTTACCTGATTTATCTTTTTGTGTATAAATATACTGTGATGACGGGTTTCTGTCCTTAATATGAGATATTATAGCAGAAGCATAAGGAACAAGTTTATCAATAGTAACAAAACAAAGTACCGTAACAAATAAACTCAACACAACAACAGGTGCAACAATTCTTTTAAACGGCATACCAACTGCTCTGAAAATAGTCAGTTCCGAATCTTTACTTAATTTATCGAAAGTAAACAAAGAACCCAGTAACAACCCGACAGGGAAAGCCTTACTAAAAATCAAAGGCAACTGACATGTTAGCAATTTAACCCCTGTTAATGGAGTATATTCGCCCTCAAGAACCGCTTTTATCGTTTTTAAAAGCATTTCAGGCGCAATCCATACAACTGTGAACAACAAAATTGATACAAAGGTCGTAAAGAATACTTGCTTAAAAATATACTTATCGTAAACCGTGAGTTTCATTACAGTTGAAAATCCTTTCCTAAATAAAACTCTTTAGCAACAGGGTCATTAGCGACATCCTCGCTTTTACCCTGAATTTTAATTTTACCATCAAAAATAACATAGGCTCTGTCAGTAATTGAAAGTGTTGCTTTAGGGTTGTGGTCCGTAATAAGAACCCCCAAGCCTTTTTCTTCTGAAATTTTACGGATATTATCCTTAATTTCACCAATAGCAATAGGGTCAATACCTGCAAATGGCTCATCCAGTAACATAAAATCAGGACTTGCTGCAAGTGCTCTGGCTATTTCAACACGCCGTCTTTCACCGCCTGATAAAGCAACCGCAGGGGCTTTTCTTAATTTTAATACCCCAAACTCTGACAATAATTCTTCTAATTTTCTTGATTTTTCATCAACCGTTAATTTGTCGTTCATTTCAAGAACAAGTTTAATATTATCTTCAACATTAAGATTTCTAAAAATCGAATTTTCTTGCGGAAGATAACCAATCCCTGCCCTTGCACGCTCATTCATAGGCCATTTTGTTATATCCTGATTATCTATATGTACACTGCCCATATTTGGCTTAATAAGACCGACTACCATATAGAAGGTTGTGGTTTTTCCCGCACCATTCGGTCCAAGCAAACAAACAACCTCGCCTTTATCAACGTAAAACGAAATATCATTCACAACGCTTCTGTCGCCATATATTTTAACCAAATTTTTTGATTGTATTTGCATATATTACCTCATCTTTATAAACATCATTATAATCAGAACATAAGTTTTAGGGAAACTCTTTTACTATTTTCACAAAAATTATCCCCTTAGTCTTATCCCTTTACAACGATATTAACAAGTTTTTTCGGCACAACAATAGTCTTAACTATCTCTTTTCCTGATGTAAGTTCTTTTATTTTGGTACTATTTAAAGCAACTTCTTTTAATTCGTCATTACCCAATGCCTCATCGACCTCTATTTTGTCCTTAACTTTACCGTTGATTTGAACAACGAGCGTGATAGAACTTGCTTTTGCAAGATTTTCATCCCATTCGCACCATTTTTCATCATGAATAGAATTTTTTGCACCCAATTCATGCCAGATTTCATCAGACATAAACACAGTGACAGGCGACATTAGTTTGATTAAAGTAGTTACTGCAAAACTAAACACAGCCTTATCTTCATCAGACCAGTCTTTTTTAACCCCAACCCACTCATAGATGGAGTTAGTCAATTCTCTGTATCTTGAGATTACCGTATTGAATTGAAAATCATTAGAAATATCGTTAGTAATCGCCTTTATTGCCATGTGAACTATTCTGACCAAATCGTCATTTTCTTTTGTAAATGAGGTTGGTAACTCATAGTCAAGGCTAATCTTGTCATAATTTCCCGATACTAATCTCCAGACTCTGTTAAGGAACTTGTAACACCCTTCAACACCTGCATCTGACCAGTCAAAGTCACGAGCAGGAGGACTGTCTGATAAGATAAATAATCTTGCGGTATCTGCCCCAAAGTTTTCAAAGATTTCATCCGGATCTACCGTGTTACCTTTGGATTTAGACATTTTTGAGCCGTCTTTGAGTACCATACCTTGCGTTAAAAGATTTTTGAACGGTTCGTCTATATCTAATAAACCACAATCTCTCAATGCTTTTGTGAAAAATCTTGAATACAACAAGTGAAGGATTGCGTGTTCAATCCCGCCAACATATTGATCAACAGGCAACCACTTATTCACTATATCTTTATCAAAACACTTATCAGAATTTTTTGCATCAGCGTATCTTAAGTAATACCAACTTGAGCAAACAAAAGTATCCATTGTATCCATCTCACGAACAGCGTGTCCGCCACAAACAGGGCAAACAGTATCCCTGAATGTCGGAGAGGTTGTGATAGGAGATTTGCCCACAACAGAGAAATCAACATCTTTTGGTAATCTCACAGGAAGTTGATCTTCAGGTACAGGCTGAATCCCGCACTTGTCACAATAAACAACAGGAATAGGAGCACCCCAGTATCTTTGACGAGAGATTAACCAGTCACGCAGTCTGAATTGTGTCTTAAACTCTCCAAAACCATTATCAACCGCTTTTTGAGTAATTGCTTTTTTAGCCTCGGTATTCTTCATTCCGTTAAACTCGTTAGAGTTAACTAAAATTCCTTCTTCTGTATATGCTTCCTGCAACTGATATTTTCCGTCATTCTGAACTTGTTTCAAAATCTCATCATTTGCGATAACCACCTTCATTGGTAAATTATATTTCTTTGCGAACGCAAAATCTCTTGTATCATGAGTAGGAACAGCCATAACAGCACCCGTTCCGTATTCTACAAGAGCATAATCTGCTGTCCACAAAGGGAACTCCTCACCCGTAAACGGATTAATACAATGCGTACCTAAAGGAACACCTGTTTTTGGTCTGTCAGTTGAAAGTCTTTCAATTTCAGACATTTTTCTTGCATTTGCTCTGTATTCTTCAACCGCCTGTTTGTTTTCAGGAGTTGTCAGTTTTTCGATATCTTTGTATTCAGGTGCAACAACAAGATAAGTTATGCCATGAACTGTATCAGGTCTTGTTGTATAGACAGGAACTTCCATCCCATCTATTTCTTTTACCTTAAATCTAAATATAGCACCTTGTGATTTACCTATGACATTATCACCCCAACCTTCAAGTAAGTCGAGGTCTTTAAGTAAAGTATCGGCATATTCTGTTATCTTAAAGAACCATTGCGATAAATATTTCTTTTCAACTGTGCTATCACATCTCCAACATTTGCCGTCTATTACCTGTTCATTTGCAAGAACAGTTCCGCACTTATCGCACCAGTTTACAGCCGCCTCTTTTTTATATGCCAAACCTTTTTTATAAAGTTGTAAGAATAACCATTGAGTCCACTTATAATAATCTTCTTTGCAAGTAGTTACTTCTCTGTCCCAGTCGTAGGAAAGCCCAAGTCTTTTTAATTGACCTGTCATATAAGCAATATTCTCATCGGTCCATTGAGCAGGATCAGCCCCGTGCTGCATAGCAGCATTTTCAGCAGGTAAGCCAAAACTATCCCAACCGATTGGGTGAAGAACATTAAACCCGTTCATTTTTTTAAATCTCGCTATTACATCAGTAATAGTATAGTTTCTGACATGCCCCATGTGCAATTTCCCCGATGGATAAGGAAACATTGACAAGGCATAATATTTTGGCTTGTCACTATCGTTATATGTTTTAAACGTATTATTCTCTTCGTAATACTTTTGCCATCTGGGCTCTAATTCCTGCGGAAAATAACTTTCTTTCATCCTTACTCCCTCATAAGTTTCTTAACAAAAAAATTATAACACAAACAGGGGGAAAAGAAGTAAAAGGATAAAGAGGTTAATAAGGTGATGGTTGCCTTAGATGCTTCCGCCTGGAC
>CAMHDG010000144.1 GCA_946183815.1 uncultured bacterium
AATAGTGAATAGAGGGGCTTCACTTGTTAAGTTAGTCATTGCGTGTGCGGGAGCGGGAGTTGCTCTGCAATTCATTCCCACAAACGATAGAGAAGCAATCCAGTAGATTTGATTAAATATTTTTAACAGCCTTCGGCTGTTATGTTTTGCAAGTTTACTTGCAAATTCCTATTCACTATTCACCATTCACTATTCACTAAAGGGCAACTTCGTTGCCCGCTAAACAATAATTTATCCGTGTTATAATAAAAAAAGGAGGGCTGAAAATGAAAGCAGTTGTATTTAGTGATGAAAAAGGTTTAAGACTTGATAACAATTATCCAAAGCCGGTGCCGCAAAAAGGAGAAGCACTTATCAGAGTGACAATGGCGGGGATATGTAACACGGATTTTGAAATAACAAAAGGCTATATGGGCTATAACGGCGTTTTAGGTCACGAGTTTATCGGTATAGTTGAAGATGTAAATGATGAAGACAAATCGCTTATTGGGAAAAGAGTAACCGCAGAAATCAGTTACGGATGCGATAAACCTGATTGTGAATGGTGTGCCGTTAAAAATTACCGCCATTGCCCTGAACGTCACACATTGGGCATTGTTGCAAAAGACGGGTGCATGGCAGAATACGTAACTATGCCGACAAATGTAATCTTTGAAATACCTGACGGAGTAGAGGATGAACAAGCAGTATTTGTTGAACCGCTTGCCGCAGCGTGTGAGATTACAGAACAACTGCATATCCAACCTATCCAAAAGGTTGTTGTGCTGGGCGACGGAAAACTTGGGCTTACAACAGCATTAACATTACATGCCCAATGTCTTGATGTAACTCTTATCGGTAAACACCAAAATAAACTTGATATAGCAAAAGCACAAGGAGTAAAAACAATGTTGCTCTCTGATGCTAAAACAGATAATTCTTATGATGTTGTTGTTGAAGCAACGGGTTCTGTTTCAGGATTTGAAACATCTCTCGGACTTGTTAAACCAAGAGGAGTTCTGGTTCTTAAAAGTACCATTGCCACTGGGAAAGAACTTAACCTTGCCCCAATAGTTATCAATGAGATAACTGTTTTAGGCTCTCGATGCGGTCAGTTCCCGCCTGCTTTAAATCTGTTAAAAAATAAACGTATAGATTTTAAACCTATGATTTCTAAAATTTATTCTGTTGACGATGCTGTTGAAGCCTTTGAAGCAAACAAAGCAAAAGACACTATAAAGATATTGATTGCTTTTTAAGTAGTTCCTGATTAAAAGAAAAGGGCAAAATATGGATAAAAAAACAAATATAAAAGCAATAACGTGGTTATCATGGGCACATTTTACAAACGACATTTATACAGGGTTTGTGAACCCTATAATGCCGTTTATATCAGCAAAAATAGGTATATCAATGGCGATAGCAACGGTTGTTTTGAGTATATCAAACATTTTTTCATCATTGTTACAGCCAATATTTGGGTTCTTTGCCGATAATATGCTTAAACGTGCTTTTATCTTTTGGGGGTTAATAATGACCTCGGTTTTTATCCCTATGATTCCTCTATCTAAAAATGTTTATCTATTAGTATTGTTTATTATATTAGGCAGTTTAGGCAGCAGTTTTTATCATCCGCAGTCATCAGGGTTTGTGAACAAATTTGCAGGAACTGATGACAGCGGTGCAAGACAAATGGGCAGATTTATCAGCATGGGTTCAATAGGCTTTGCAATAGGACCTCTAGTTGCTATGTATATAACAAAACACGATATGACAAAAATGCCGATTACCTCAATTTTAGGGGTTGTTTTGGCTAGCCTTATGTTTTTATTTGTTCCTAAACTGTCTAATCTCTACCCAAAACCAAAGCACATGAAATTTAAAGAAACTTTTTTGGATATTTTATCCAATAAAGTTATGAATAATCTTATGGTAATATCAATGATGAAATCATTGATAACAACCAGTTTTTGTACCCTATTGCCATTTTTGTGGAGAAACGAGATGCACTATTCCCCGCTTCATATTGGAATAGCACTTTCTATGTTTGTACTCGCAGGCGGGATAGGGTCAATGGTAAGCCGAAGTATTGAGGTTGCGTGGGGAACAAAAAGACTGTTGTATTTTTCTATGATAGCAACTCTGCCAATGATTATAATTTTCCATTTTACGTATCATAACCATCCTGTTATATCTCTATTAACTTTTATAGTTACAGGGTTTGTAACTATGCTTGCCCAACCCGTTACTATGGTTATGGCACAAAAGACGTTACCTCAATATAAAAGTATTGTAGCAGGGTTCATCAACGGGTTTGCGTGGGGAGTTGTTGCAATAGCACTTTCTGTTATCGGTATCTCTGCTCAACATTTTGGCATAACAAATGTTTTAATGGTATTGTCTGTTCTGCCGGCCGTTTCATCATATATAATCAGATATTTACCTGAAGAAAACTAGGTTTCAATATAACCAACGTAATCAAGATTTCTAAAATTGCCGTCAAGGTCAAGCCCGTAGCCTACAAGAAATTTATCATCAATTTCAAAAGCATACATATCGGGATTAATATCAACCTCTCGTCTGCATTTTTTATCAAGTAAAGAGATAAATTTATAAGATGCTACTTTAAAATTATGGTTAATAAACTCTGACAAAAATTGTGCCGTATGACCGGTATCTATTATATCCTCAAGCACTATTACATTTTTACCGTTCAAATCAGGTAATTTTATGTCAACAGCGTTAACCTTACCCGATGATTTTGTGCCTGAACCGTAACTTGATAACCTGATAAATTCTAACTTTATAGGCATTGTTAATTTTTTAATTAAATCAACCGTAAACATAACAGAACCTTTCAATACACATATTGCATAAATTTCTTTATCTTTGTATTCTTCGTTCAAGATTTTTGCAAGTTCGTCCAGCCTTTTGTTTATCATTTCTGATGTAAAAATAGGTTTGATTTCCTTTTTTGTAATCGTTTCCATAAATGACCCTCTTTTAATATTTTATACTGATTTTGTGAGTTGGTTTTGTTGTAGTTTTTATTTTATCACTTAAACCAATTCCTGCCACCCAAAGAATTTCATGCCCGTCTGTCAGCAGTATAAGATTATCCCGCTCGTGTTGGGGAATTTTCTTTTCCATTAAATATTTTTTTAGTTTTGTATGTCCTTTACTTCCGAGTGGCTGAATTATATCGCCATCTTTTCGTGTTCTTATGTATAAATCGTTATAATTGGTCAAATCAACAAAGGCGATGGTTTCGTCTTTTGTTCTTTCAAAAGTTTCACATTTTTTTATTGAAAAAGTTGAGTTATTAATTGTGTATTCACCATCACAGGATATTTTTATTATTTCATCTGATTTTTCATTTGCGGATATAAGTTCAATAATATTTGTATCAACATATATCCAGCCGTTATTTCCAACTGAATACTTTGACGGTTTATTATTTTTTATTGTAGTTTCAATAAAATTAAGAATATTTGTTATTGATTCCAACGTGTAATCGTATTCTGACTGATAAATAAGATTATATATTATTTTTTGTTTGACAGGAGTTGATAGTTTTACAAATAATTTAGAATTAATTTTGTTTCCGTTAAATATTTTTTCAGATACCTCTGATATGTATTCATCAACTATTTCGCTTTCTGATATAGCGATTTTAGAAAGAGAGTTGAGAGATTTTTTTATATCAGGATTAATCTGTTCTAAAAGCGGAAGAATTTCATGTCTGATTAAATTCCGTTTATGAATGGTATCACTATTAGATTTATCATTATTAGGTTTCAGGTTGTTTTCTTTGCAATACTGTTCAATCTCTTTTCTGGAGATAGTGAGCAGTGGTCGGTAGAAACAATCTCTTTTAGGCAAAATCCCTTTAAGCCCGACTATACCTGTTCCTTTGGATATTCTGTAAATCAGGGTTTCAGCGTTGTCATCAAAGTTGTGAGCAGTAAATAGTGTATCAGAATTATACTTTTCCAAAGCACGATAAAAGAACTCATATCGCAGTTCTCTTGCCTCGGTTTCGTTCTTTTTTATGGCATTGGGTGCTGTTTCTGTATAGAACTCTATATTTCTTTGTTTACAAAATTGTCTGCAATTTTCCTGTTCCTGCTTTGCTATTTCCCCTCTCCAGTTGTGGTTATAGTGACAGGCAACTAATTTTAGGGAGTATTCCTCACTGATTTTTGAAAGGTTATCTAAAAGGCACATAGAATCAAACCCGCCTGAAAACCCGACCAAAACAGTCTTTCCTATGAGTTTGTATTCTTTAATAAATTCTTCTATTACAGCCCTCATACAGTTCCTTTTGTGATAATTGCAAAACCTTGGGATACGGTACTCACATTTACCCCTTTACCTCATTTACCCCTTTACCCCTTTACCCCTTTTCGACTTCTTTAAGGATACCGTATTTAATTTCAACGGCATCAACACCGAGTTGTCCTAATGCTTTCATAGCGAGCGAAGAGTGTTCGGTTGTTATAGCAAGCAGTAAATCTTCAGAGTTAATACGTTCTCTTTTTGCATCTTGTGCCAGTTTCCATGCTTTTTCAAGAACATTTTTAGCACGTTGGGTAAAGGCTATTTCATTATCAAAATATTCATTCCCATATCCGATAAGTTGTTCAACAACTTGTCTTGCGTCTTTAAGAGTTATTTCAAGGTTATTAAGAACTTTTGCCCCTATGCCTGTACTTTCGGCAAGAATACCTAATAAGAACATTTCTGTTCCGACAACATTACGTCCGATTCTTCTTGCTTCTTCTTTTGCAAGTTTTAGAATAACAAGTGTTTCAGGCAT
>CAMHDG010000145.1 GCA_946183815.1 uncultured bacterium
CACCATTCACTATTCACTAAAGGGCAACTTCGTTGCCCGCTTAACAATAATTTACTGCCCTATCGAATTAGCAAACTCATTATAGACAGCCATGCGGTAATCTCTAGCCTCTTGTGAGGTGTTGAAAATATTGTTATAAGAACTTTCAATATCACCGTAAGTTGTTCTGTTTTCGCTCTTCATCATTTGTTCGTGGGTATTTGTATAAGGTGACAGAGGGAAAAGGTCTGCCATTTGCATATATGTTGGCAGTCTGAAACTTATATCTTCATATCCGTTAAACGCATTTTTAATTCTGTTTAATCTTGTACCTAAATCAAGTCCGCCACAGTCGTTATCGTCAGAGATAACAGGGCCTGCTGCGTATTCATCATTCCAGCGTTGTTTTTTAAATTCGTGCATAACACTGTTAAAATCATCTGCTTTACCCCAGTCGTTGCCCGCAGTATAGCCCAAATCATTAAATCTGCTGTCATCTGTGCATTTTTCACCGATTATGGAAATATCGTTTCTTCCCGTTTTTTCTCTTATTTGACGGGTAATATACTGCATTTGCTGATAATTAGGTATTCTTCCTTCTCCGCAATAATTTCCCATATCATAATCACCAACGTGCTTCGCACTGTCAAAGAAGATAGAATCAAAACCTAATTCTACTGCCCAGCAACAAGCATCAATAAACGCTTTTTCATCTCTGTCCCAACTGAACGGTCTGCCCTGAACCGTCATCTGACCTTCAGATAGCGGCATTCGTATCCCTGTTTTTAACCCTCTGATGTGGGCTAAATCATTAAAGGCTTTTACTTGTTCATCATCACCCATTCTCTGATTTCCACGTGCAAGATTTCTTGAGGTCAGATTTGGTGATATTCCCGAGTGTAAATCTACCGTATATAAAGAGCGATTACCTATTTTATTGTCGTTACCGCCTTTTGTCGGGTAGAGTTGGGATAATATTACGCAATTAGCATAACTCTTTGAAGATGGCGGAATTGCAGGGAGTAGTTTTATCATATTTAATAACCCCTCTTGCTTTTCATCACCTTGAGTTAAGGCTATTGTCCTCGGGTTAATTTCTATATAATTAGCCCGTCTGCCCCATTTGTCGCCATAATTGGGGGATAAAATATAAGACGGAATTTCATAATGGTCGTTTAGGGTACAAATACTTTGAATAGCCTGTTCAGGACTGCGTTTTAATAAGTCCTCAGGATTTGTTGTCACCCAATTTTTCCCGCAAGATGTACGATACATATTGTGTTCTGTTTCGTTATCTTTATAAATCTCGTTTCTTCCCGTTAGTATCCAGAATAATTTTTTAGCGGGCTGTTGGTCGCCATAGTACCCCTTAAAACTGATAGATGCCTTATTGTAAACAGCAACACTGTCTAACCCGCTTGCACTGTATGAGCGGGTATTGTCCGAACATTTGTCCGTTTTATTGTTGGCGACTGTTTTTTTGGAATAAGTATTAATCGCCTGTAAATTATTACGATTAATTTCCATACCTATATAAAAACATGTTTTCTCAAATATTTGCTATTTATAAAAATTTTTCTCAAGCATGACAATTTTTTAGTAATATAACCCAAAATTGATACAAAAATTAACATAATAAATAGCAAAAAAAAATTATCTCATGTTATTATTAAAACATCAGACATATCGTGAATTTTAATCATTTGTTTTAGGAAAAATTTTAATAGTATCGGCCAAAAATTTTACAAAAATAAATGTTAACAATTCATAATAAAAGAAAGAAATTAAGAATGGTTTACAGTAAAATAGGTTTAATATAACTATGATAGTTGATGGTGTGAAAATGGTAGATACTTACGAATTAACAGATTACAATTTTTACTCAAGCCGCTTGGATATGAATCTTATTTCAAGCATAGTTGAGTGTTTAAAAAAGATTTTAGAAGAGGACCAACAGACTGAACAACCACTATTTTTGCAGGTCAGAGATGGTTTTATAATGGATATTGCAAGAAAAGTTGTTCAGGAAAAGAAGAAAACTTTTCTTATTGGTATAACAGGTGAAAGTGCATCAGGCAAGACTGTCTTTGTTGATAATACTGTTGGTGCTTGTGTAAAAGACGATAAAGAAGGCATTTATACTGTTATCCGTCAGGACGATTATTATAAAGATACTTCTAAAGAATTGATTGAAGCAGGCAGTTATGAAGAACTCTTCAAAACGGGGTTTAGTTTTGATA
This sequence comes from uncultured bacterium, assembly GCA_946183815.1. Lineage (GTDB taxonomy): Bacteria > Cyanobacteriota > Vampirovibrionia > Gastranaerophilales > Gastranaerophilaceae > UBA2883. The sequence goes on from CAMHDG010000145.1 coordinate 2,220, forward strand.
CACCTGATGTTATTGATTTAAAACTTATGAGAGAACATTTATTATGTTTAAAAGAAGGCACTGCAATTATTTCTCCTCATTATGATTTTAAGACTTGTGTATCAGAATTAAACGGTGATATTAAAAAACCTGCGAAAGTTATTCTTGCAGAAGGGTTATATGTATTAAACGAAGAAGTTCGTGATGTAATGGATGTAAAAGTTTATGTATTTACTCCGTTAAATGTTATAAAAGAACGTTGGTACAGACGTGCTGCTTCCCGTGGGAAGTCAGGTGTTGCGGCTGATATGCAGTTTGCTGACGTTAATGCTACCGCTCAAAAATATATCCGACCTAACTATGAAATCGCTGATTGTATTATCAACGGTATGGTTACTCAAGAATATATTCAAGAAATTACGGATAAAATTCTTACAAGATTGTCTGAAATTTGTTAGGTTTTAGATAAATAAATTCTATAAAAAAAGAGGTCAAACGACCTCTTTTTATTTTGTTACTTTTTTTATAAACTCATCAACTTCGTTATATTTATCAGTATTAGACTGTTTTGAATATAAATCTCTTGCCGTTTTTAAATCAGATATTGCAAGTTTTGTTTTCTTCATCATCGCATAGGTTAAGCCACGTTTATAATAGGCATCAGAATAGTCTTTGCAGAGTTTTATAGTCTTTGTGTAATCATTTATTGCATTTTTGTACTGTTTTTGTCGGGTGTATAAAATGCCTCTCTGATAATACAAATCAGGGTTTCTTGGCTTTTTTAATATTGCTTTTGAACAGTCTTCTATCGCTCCGTCAAAATCATTAATCGATGCTCTGAATCTGGCTCTTTCTACATAAGTTTGGTCATCTTTTGTTATATTTATAGCATTTGAATAGTCTTTCAGTGCATTTTTATAGTCTTTTTCCTGTGTATATAATTCTGCTCTTTGAGTGTATAAAGTTGCATTTGCAGGTTGTCTGCTTATTGCTTTAGAGTAATCATCAAGAGCACCTTTGTAATTTCCTGCATAAGTTCTTGTTTTTGCCCTTAAAATATATGGCATAACAAGTTTTGAATCAAGAGAAAGTGCCTGTGAAAAATCTTTTGATGCTCCTGTATAATCCTGAATTTCAAATTTGGATTTTCCACGTAAAATGTAAGCACTTGAATTTGTTTTATCATATTTTAGTGCAATATTATATATTCTTATCGCCTTTTTGTGATTGCCTGCCAGAGCATGTTCATACGCTGTCAGAGTATAGTCTTTAGATATTCTGATATAATTTGGCGGAGGTATTTCATCTCCATTAGAGTTATTAGTGTAACCAATATTTGTTGCACAAAATACGGTTAAACACGCAAACAATATAGTTTTATAAAATATTTTCATACTTTTAATCCTGCTTTGATACTACGTAAGATACCCAAGGTGTCATATAATTCGTCTTGAGTATTTTTAAACCGTTGTTTTCTATTGCTTCCAGCACAATATCTTTTTTATTATCCATTATTCCTGATAAAGATATAACTCCGTCTTTTTTAACAAGTCGTTTTAGGTCAGGCATAATTTCATACAGAACATTATGCAAAATATTTGCACAGATAAAATCAAATTCGTCACGCACCATATCTGCCGTTCCAAGTTCAAACGTGCATTCAACCCCGTTTTTTTGAGCGTTTTCTTTTGCAACATCAATTACCGTAGGGTCATTATCACAGCCATAAACATATTTTGCCCCAAACTTTTTTGCGATAATAGATAAAATTCCTGACCCCATTCCGATATCTGCAACTTTTTTACCTTCAATAAGTTCAGGATATTGCTCCATCCCAACTACACAAAGTTGGGTTGTCTGGTGAGTGCCTGTTCCAAAAGCACACCCAGGATCTAATGATACAGTTATTTCTCCTTCTTTTGGACTGTATTCAAGCCAAGACGGAACTATAACAACCTTGTCTGATATATGGGTAACCTCCCAGTTTTCTTTCCATTTTTTTGACCAGTCCTCGTTCTCTTTTTCAATAAGAGCGCAGTCCCAACTGCCTAAATCTTCGTGTGAAAACCCGTTTGCCAAAAGGTCTTCTCGTTTAGATTTTATAAATTCACAAACGTCAGTGCCGTTTGGGGTTTCAAGTGAGCGTAAAAATACTTTTAAAGTACCACGAGAGGTTTCTGTCATTTCTAAATCTTTAAACTTCTGTTCTTCTAATAATACCCCTTCACAGTCAAGATTTTCAAAGCAGATGTTAGCAACATCATCTTCCATTTTTGGATTTATTTTTATATATAATTCATAATAATTATCCATAACTATATTATATATAAAAATTAATGAATATAAAATTATTTAACGATTTTCTTAAGTGCTTTTAGAGAATCTGATTTAAGAGCATTTGAAAAATTTACCGTATCTTGAGTCAATGGTTGCTTAAATTTGCTGCTATCAATATATATTGTTTCAGGAGAAACTTTTCCTCTATTTGAAAAACTTTCGGAAGATTTATTAACCACAGAATTAAGCATAAATCCCATTCCTATACACGCTGCTCCAAATAAAAATTTTTCTGCCTTCATATTTTATATCCTTTTTTT
>CAMHDG010000146.1 GCA_946183815.1 uncultured bacterium
AGTGACTGACCGACTACTGACTCATATTCCATATTATTAAATGTAAATAATTCTTTTTCTGATATTTCCAGTGCTTCTGATAAATCAAATAAAAGACCCAAACTGATAGAGCGTTTCGCTGTTTCGATTTTTGCTAAATGCTCTCTTGATATGTCTAACATCTCTGCGAGTTTGTTTTGCGATAATTTTTTATTTTTTCTCGCCTTTTTAATATTCTTTCCGAGTATTATTAGTTTTGTAGTCTTATTGGTCATATTTTTATTTTCGGCTATAATTAAATAAATGTATGTAGTCTAAAAGAGAACAAATGAGGTAATTAAAATGTATAAAAAGAAAATATTGATTGACTTGGATGGGGTATTGAACGAATATAAGGGGAATTATGACGAAAATTATATTCCTGAAATTAAAAATGGAGCAAAAGAATTTTTAGAAAAATTATCACAAACGGGAGAATTATATTTATTCACAACAAGAAATCTTTTATTGTCGTCAAAATGGCTTGTAGCAAATGGTATTGATATTTATTTTAAAGATGTGACAAACACCAAACTCCCCTCATATTTATATATTGATGACAGGTGTGTTTGTTTTAACGGTAAATATTCTGACACATTAAGTGACGTAGAAAAATTTAAAGTTTACTGGAAATAATAGCAGAGTGCAATTTATTGCACCAAAATATTTATGTACTAAATGATTAAAAAGTTAGCGGTATTTTAAACAGAAAGTTAGCAGTTAACACAATCGATTTATATTGTCATAGTATTCTTAAGCATACACTTAATTTATATATTTACCCCTGCCCCTGCAATAACTTTGCAGATGTCTTTTCTGTAAGTTTTCCCTCTGAAATTTATTGCATCAATTTCATCATACATTTTCTTGCCTGCTCTGCCCAGAGTTTTGCCTATTGTTGTGAGAACAAGTGTTCTATCGCCTTGGGTTTCAAATTCTGTGTATTCGTTTTGTTTTGTGTTTATATGGTTTATATGTGTATCTTCCTGTAAATCGTCAAGCCCTGTGATAATTTCGTTTTTAACCTGTCCGCTTGACAGTACGCAACTTGTCGCAAATTCATCTTTAAAATCTAACATATCGTAATCGTCAGAGAACGATCCTATTGCGCAGGCATGCATTATTTTAAAGAGGTCGTTATCCATTAATGACAATATCCCCTGTGCATCGTGATCATGCAGGAATGGACTACATTCTGTAATTGCAATATCGCCTTCCGGAGTTAAAATTCCTTCAAACCCCAAAATACCCATATATGGTTTTAAACCTTCTGATAAATAGTTTATTACAGGATAAACTATCTCGTTCATAATGTAGTCTTCGTGGTCATAAGTCAGTTTCGTAAATGGTGAATTTGCACCCATTCCGTCTGTCCACAGCCCGCCATCACCTTCAAGTGAAAATCTGTAATCCCTTGTACTGCCTAATGGTAAGGCTTTAAACCCATCGGTTATAACATAAAATATAAACGGTGTTCCATACACATACTCTTCTATGATAACTTTGTTTTCATCACCAAAGAAACAATCTTCTATATATGATTTTGCTATATTGAATGACGGGCATACCATTACGGAATTTTTTGGTTTGTGTTCTTCTGTCTTAATAATTACAGGCATATCTGCGTTTTTAACATAATCTATTGCCAGATTTTTCTTTTCGTATATAGCAAATCTTGGGGTTGGGAGTCTTAATTTATAAAACATTTTCTTTGCTATCGCTCTGTTTGTGGCAAATTGTGCAGAATCTGCATCAGGTGCGAATATCATTAACCCGTTTTCACTGAACATTCTTGCGATGTCTTTTTTTATTGCTTCTTCTGAACAGGCAATAGTGAAATATATGTCATTCTCTAATTTAAGAGTTCTATAATATTATTTTCTCTTATATCAACAACTGTTGCAAATTCTTTCATACTGTCGTTGCCTGATGCAACAAATACGTTAAATTCTTCTGATAAAAGTCTTGCTAATGCCGATTCTTTCGCCGAATTTCCAACAATTAATATATTTTGTTTCATCTGTGTTTCCTCTTAAATATTGTAGTCAGATTAGTTTAATCTATGCTTAAATTATAGTCTAATACAGAGATAAACACAAATACTTTATTGATTAATATGTAATATTAAAAAAGTTTTTAAGTCAGAACTTATGTCTTTTTGTTTTGCAAGTTTTTTGAGTTTTGATAAGGCTCTGTTTTCTATCTGTCTTATTCTTTCTCTTGAAACATTAAATCTGTTACTAACTTCTTCTAATGTTTGTTTTTCACCTGAATCAAGACCGTATCTTAATATAAGAACATCTCTTTCTTTTTGGCTTAAGGTTTCAAGCATTTTAGTTGTGTCAAATTGCAAATTTTCATCTGTAACCATTGCATCAGGCGTGTTTAGTGATTCATCAACAATATAGTCAATAATTTTGTTTGCATCTTCTTTTTGGTTTGTAGGATTATCAATACTAATAGTTGTTTGAGTAGATTTATTAATCTCTGATAACTTTTTGAGTGATATTCCCATAGCATCTGCAAGTTCCTGTTTTGTAGGAGTTCTTCCTAACTTGGTAATTAGCATCGTAGATGTTTTTTTAATCTTTGTTAAAGTATCTATCAAGTGCATAGGAAGTCTAATCATTCTTGATTTGTCTGCGATTGCTCTTGTAATAGATTGCTGTATCCACCAAGTTGCATAAGTAGAGAACTTGTAGCCTTTTTCATAATCAAATTTTTCTGTCGCTCTGATTAGTCCTACATTTCCTTCCTGAATTAAATCAAGGAAAGATAAACCTCTGCCAACATATTTTTTTGCAATACTGACAACAAGTCTTAAATTTGCGTTGATAAGTGTTTTCCTTGCAAGGTCATTGTTAGTTTCTTTTATACTTTTTGCAACTTTGCGTTCTTCATCTTTAGTCAAAAGAGGATATTTGCCTATCTGTTGAAGGTAAATTTTTACAGAATCGTCAGCATTTATATCATCAAGGCTTTCGTGCTCTTTTGCTTCAGTATCAGTATTTTCTTCATCTGTAATGTGTTCAAAATCAATACCCTCATCAGAGATATCATCAATACTTAAATTAATTTTTTCGTTTTTCTCGTCTAACATAATCATTTTTCTCCGCCTTTCGTCAATTTTTGGCGAACGCTTTCATAAACTATTATACTCATAGCATTTGAAACATTCAACGAATTGAAATTTGTTAACATTGGTATTTTAACCTGAAAGTCTGACATTTTCATAAGAGTTTGGGAAACTCCGCTATGTTCTCCGCCCATTACCACTGCAAAATTCATATCCGTATAATCAACATCGTAATAATTTTGGTTCGATTTAGCATCCGTTACAATTACCCACCAGTTGTTATCCTTCAGGGTTTGAATAGCAGTTGAAAGGCTATTAACCTTAATAATATCTATGTGGTTAACAGCACCGGCACTTGTTTTTTCAACAACAGATGTAATCTGACAGTTTCTTCTTGACGGAATAAGAATCCCGTCTATCCCTGCACATACGCAGGTTCTGGTTATTGCACCTATGTTGTGAACATCCTCTACCCCGTCTAATACTACAAGCGAGGAGGTGTTACTGTCTTTATGTTTTTCTATAAAATCTTCCAGTTCTACATATTTTATAGGTGCAACTTGTGCTATTACCCCTTGGTGATTTAGCCCTTCGTATTGTGAAAACTTTTCTTTACCGACAAACTGAAAGATTATTCCTTTTGCTTTTGCGAGTTCTTTAATATCCTCCATTTTATTGTCGGAATGATTTGTTTTTGATATGAGAATTTTATTTATCTCTCTATCGCCACTCAACGCTTCCATTACAGAATTTTTACCATATATAATATCATCAGGCGGGGTCGTTTCAGGCAAGTTCTTAATATCAGAACTTGAAATAAATTCCGATTTTTTTGTCTTATACTTACCCCCATTTCTGTGGTATTTTGCGTTATTTGTATTCTTCATGGTTTTCTACTTTTTGACTAATTGTTTTGATACGTCTAACATTCTGTCGATACATTTTACCGCTTTTTTTGCAATAGTTTCATCAACAGTTATTTCATGTCGTTCGTTTAACAGAGCATCATATATATCTTCAAGGGTATGCCATTTCATATTTGGACATACTACGCTATTTTTAATGAGAATAAATTGTTTGTCAACATAATCTCGTTCAAGTCTTTCTACAACCCCTTTTTCAGTTGCAATAATAAATTGTTTTTCATCGCTATCTATGGCATATTTCATTATTCCTGTGGTGCTGCCAACGTAGTCTGCAAGTTTTGTAACCTCCTGATGACATTCAGGGTGGGCTAAAACTTTTGCATTCGGGTATTTTTCTCTGGCATCAAGAATATCCTGCGGTTTAATCTGAAGGTGAGTTGGACAGAACCCCGGATATGTGGTTACTTTTACATTTCCGAGTTGTGCTTCAACCCATTTGCCTAAATATGTATCAGGCAGGAATAAGACTTCTTTTGCACCTAAACTTTTTACTATATTTATTGCGTTAGAACTTGTACAACAAATATCACATTCAGATTTAACCTCTGCTGTTGAGTTTATATAACATACAACAGGAATATCAGGATGCTTTGATTTGAACTCTTTTACCTGTTCTAAATCTATCATATCTGCCATACGGCAACCTGATTCTAATCGTGGCAACAAAACTTTTTTATCAGGAGATAATAATTTGGCAGTCTGTGCCATAAAATACACCCCTGCAAATACAATTATATCCGCATTCGTTTCGTTTGCTTTTTGACTTAA
>CAMHDG010000147.1 GCA_946183815.1 uncultured bacterium
TCGCTGTATAAGTTAATAGTGTTATATTTTACTGACATAGCAAAAATAATGCAAGAGAATATGTAAAAAGGGGCAAATAATGAATAAACAATATCCTGTTTATACTTTAAAAAATGAATGTAATGACTGTTATAAATGTATTCGTGAGTGTCATATTAAGGCAATACGTATCCAAGGCGGAAGTGCGTCAGTAATAGATGATAAATGTATTGCATGCGGACATTGTGTTCAGGTTTGTCCTGCGGGGGCAAAACGTGTAAGAAACGATATAGATAAAGTAAAGGCTCTATTCCTTACGGGGAAAAAAGTTTATGTATCTCTTGCTCCAAGTTGGGCAGGGGTTTATGATATTCCTAAAGAAAAAATGATTGCCGTTCTTAAAAAACTTGGATTTGACGGGGTTTCTGAAACGGCACTGGGGGCTCAAGAGGTTTCAATTCAGACAGCAAAAATGTTAAACGAGGCAGATAAAGGACTGTTTATATCGTCAGCGTGTCCTGTTATTGATGACTATATCAGACTCTATCAATCGGACTTTGCAAAATGTATCACCCCTATTGCATCTCCTGCCCTCACTCATTGCGGACTTCTAAAAGATACTTTAGGTGATGATATTAAGGTTGTATTTATAGGACCTTGTATCGCAAAGAAAAATGAGGCAGATGCTAACCCTGAGTTGATGTCAGTTGCACTTACTTTTGATGAATTAAACTACTGGATAAAAGAAGAATTTATTGATATTAAGAATATAGAAACTGACGAATCATGCAAATTTGTACCTGAAAGTTCTTATGAAGGTGCATTATACCCTCTTGAGGGCGGGATGAATGAAACTATTAAAAGAGTAGGAATTGATAAAGATGATGTTACTTTTATTGCAGTAAGTTCTTTAGAAGATTTTGATAAATCATTGCAAAACATCAAGCCTGAAAAAGTAGAGAATAAAATCTTTGTTGAGGCTTTAGGCTGTTCGGGCGGATGTATTAACGGACCTTGTTTGTCAAGCGAAAAATCAAGGATACTCATTACCTCCGATATATATGCTAATACTCAATACAGAGATAATATACCAAAAGAACCAAGAAAAGTTGTAGGTATGGAATATTCTCCAAAACCGGTTGAAACTGTGGAATATTCTATTGAACAAATAACAAAGGCGTTAAGAAAAATAAGTAAGCACTCCGAAGAGGACGAGTTAAATTGTTCCGGCTGTGGCTATGCTAGTTGCAGAGAATTTGTAAACGCACTTATTGCAGGGGACGCAGAGCCGTCACAATGTGTTTCTTACATGAGAAAAATTGCGGTAAGAAAGGCTGCCGCTATGCTTCGTTGTATGCCGTCTGCCGTTGTTATTGTTGATTCTAATATGGAAATCGTTGAGGCTAACGATTCTTTTGAACACATGTTCTTATCAGAAGAAATGTATGAAGTATTTGCTTCTCGTCAGGACGGTCTGACTGGGGCTTCTATTGACAGAATAGTCACCTTCCCTGAATTGTTCAAGTCTGCACTTGATACAGGTAAAGATATTCATCAGGAACATTATGCTATCAAAGATAAGGTTTATGACATTAGTATCTTTACTATTGAGGACAACGAACTTATCGGGGCTGTAATATCAGATGTTACGAAATCAGAAATAGACAGAAGCAAAATTGCACAAAAGGCAAGAGAAGTTATCACTAAAAATATTACAACCGTTCAAGAGATTGCAAGCCTGTTAGGAGAACACATGGTTGAAACAGAACTTTTGTTAAGTTCTATTGCAGAAGGGTTTGACCCTAATTCAAACGAAGGGGATAAGAAATAAGATGTTTATAGATATTGCTTGTTCTCAAAAAAAGAAATACAACCAAAACGCTTATGGAGATTATTTTTCGTCTAACAGGTTTCCTAATATGAATCGTGTTGTCGCCGTTCTTTCTGACGGATTAGGCAGCGGGATAAAGGCTAATATTTTAGCGTGCATGACCTCAACTATGCTGCTAAAATTTATGGAAAACCATTCTGACATAGAAAAATCGTGTGAAATTATTATGAACTCTCTTCCTGTTTGTAAGGTCAGAGGAATTAGTTATTCAACTTTTTCCGCTATTGACTGTTTTGAAAATGGTAAAGCAAAAATTGTGGAAGAAGGTAACCCTGATTTTATCTGGATAAGAAACGGAGAAGTTTTAAAACCTGAATATCAGACAATTCAATCTAAAGACTTTAAAAACAGAAAAATGAAGGTTTATAATATAAACCTTGAACAATATGACAGAATAATCTTTTGTTCAGACGGTGCAACTCAGGTTGCAATGGGGACAAAACAATTCCCGCTGGGGCTTGAAAGAAAAGGACTAATAAAAATAATTCTTAACAAATTAGCAGAAGCCCCTGAAATATCGTCAAAAGACTTAAGTGAATATCTTGTTCATCAGATAGAACTTGTTGCTCCAAACAGAGAATTAAAAGATGATACATCAATAGTTTCGATATATTGCAGAGATCCCAGAGAATCTCTAATCTTTACAGGCCCACCATACCACCAAAACAAAGACAGTTACTGGGCAAAAACCTTTATGGACTTTAAAGGTAAGAAAGCAATATCAGGTGGTACAACTGCAAATATTATATCAAGAGAGTTGAATATTCCTGTCGTTGCTGACCTTTCTACTAATTCGGGTAAACTTCCGGGGTTATCTAAAATGGAGGGGGTAGATTTAGTGACAGAGGGAATTTTGACTTTAACAAAAACACTGGAATACCTTGAAAGCGGAAAACCTGAAAAGAATGCTGCTAAAATTCTTATGGATTTTCTGCTCGATAGTGATGTTATCAATTTCCTTGTAGGTGCACAAATGAACAAGGCTCATTATGATCCGAATTTACCTATTGAAATTGAAATTAGAAAGAATATAATAAAACAAATGGCTAAAGTGTTGGAAGAAAAATACTTGAAAAAAGTAAATGTACAATTTATATAGGAGTTCAAAATTATGGCAAAGATTTCAGTAAAAGTTTGTGTTGGTACAACGTGTTTTGTTATGGGTGGTGCAAATTTACAGGAATTAAACGACATTATTCCTCAAAAATATGGCGATAAAGTTGAGGTCATGGGCAGCAACTGTTTAGGTTTATGCTCTATCAACTGGGAATATTCAAAAGCACCTTATGTAAAAGTTGATGATGAAGTTGTAACAGAGGCAACTGTTGAAAAAGTTTTAGAAGTAATTGATAAAAAGTTGAGTAATGGTTAGGAAGGAAAATGAATAAAGCAGGACAAGCGATACATTTAAAGAAAGAAATATTAGTCAGAATTATAAAAGCATTTTTTTCTGAAGATTTTGAGGAAAATACAAGACTCATTCCGTTTGATATGCGTCCAAAGGGAATGGAAGTTCCTTACAGATGCTGCATTTATAAGGAAAGAGCAATTATAAAAGACCGAGCAATAGCAGGTTTGGGTTTCCCTATTGAAGAAGATGATGAAACAGTTTCTTTAAAGACTTATGCTAAAAAAGCAATGGAAAGAAAAGAGATTAGTGATAAAAACCTTACTGTTCTTCAGGCAGCGTGTAAGGGTTGTGCAACGAACAGAATTTACGTAACAGACTTGTGTCAGGGATGTGTTGCAAGGTCTTGCCAATCTGCCTGCAAATTCGGGGCAATATCCATTGTCAACGGGAAATCCGTTATAGATGATTCAAAGTGCAAAAAATGTAAAATGTGTGTAAACGCTTGTCCTTATAACGCAATCGTTAAAATAACAGTACCTTGCGAAGATTCTTGTCCGGTTGGGGCTATAAAAAAAGACGAAACAGGATTTGCAAGTATTGATTATGACAAATGTATAAATTGCGGAAGATGTACCGCTGCATGCCCGTTTGGTGCTGTTCATGAGAGAAGTCAGATAATTGATATATTAAAAGCCATAAAATCAGAAAAGAAAGTAATTGCAATGATAGCACCATCTATTGCAGGTCAGTTCCCAGGGAATATTTATCAGTTAAAGACTGCTATTATTCAGGCAGGGTTTGATGATGTATATGAGGTGGCTCAAGGGGCAGATATTACGGCAAACACTGAAGCAAAAGAGTTTTTAGAGCGTATGGAAGAAGGTCAGAACTTTATGACAACATCTTGCTGTGCAGGCTACAATCAGTTTATAAAGAAACACTTGCCGGAGATTAAACCGTACGTATCAGATACAAAGACACCTCTTTATTATACGGCAGAGATTGTGAAAAGGGATAACCCTGACGCACTTACAGTATTTGTAAGCCCTTGTGTTGCAAAACGAGCAGAAGGTTTCGATAACAAAAATGTTGATTTTGTAATGAACTATGAGGAACTGGGGGCATTATTTGTTGCGAAAAAAATTCAGATTACGGAATTAGATGAAACAAAATATGTTGTAGAATCTTCAAAACAAGCAAGAAATTTTGGGTTCACAGGCGGGGTAGCAGAGTCTGTAAAAGCATCTTTGAAAGATGAAGATGCGGTAAAACCTTGTGTGATAAACGGGTTAAATAAAGACACAATAAAACAGTTGAAAAAATTTGCTGCTTGCGGTGAATGTGAAGATGGTTGTAATCTGGTAGAGGTTATGTGTTGTGAAGGAGGCTGTATTGGCGGTAACGCAACCCTTAACAACCCTAAAACCGCTAAAAAATTAATCGACAATTTAGCAAATAACAGCAAAGATATAGATAAAATATAGGATTTATCCGATAAATTATTGTTTATCTGCGAAGCAGATATATCTCTCCTTGGAGAGAGAGAAA
>CAMHDG010000148.1 GCA_946183815.1 uncultured bacterium
TGTTGAACAATGCAATATTTCTCATTTTCAGGATAACTGCTTGTTTCCTTATATATTTCAGTCACTAAATCTATTGCGACTTTCCATACTTCCATATCTTTATGATGCACTTTATTCTCCTGAATTTTATCCTAGTCACTTAATCACTTAGTCACCTAGTCACTTTTATTTGTTATATAATAATACTATGAACAAGGTAAAAAAAACATTATTTTCAGATAAAACGGTTAAGTTAGACGATAAGAGTTACATAATGGCGATTGAGTCCAGTTGTGACGAAACAGCCTGTGCTATTGTTCAGGGCGGAAGAAAGGTTATCTCAAATGTTGTTGCCTCTCAAATAAAAACCCATGAACAATATGGAGGCGTTATCCCTGAAATCGCCGCAAGAGAACATTTAGAGGCAATTAATGTGGTTATTGACAAAGCCTTTAAGGAAGCAAACCTTACCCCTGATGACATATCCGCTTTCGCAGGTACAGTAGGCCCCGGGCTTGTTGGTTGCCTTTTGGTAGGGCTTAATGCAACAAAAACACTTGCACTTGTCCACGATAAACCATTCATTGGGGTTAATCACCTTAATGCACACGTTAGTGCAAATTTTATTGATACAGATCTAAAACCGCCTTTTATCGCTCTGTTAGTAAGTGGCGGTCATACTCAAATTATTGATGTAAAATCTTATTCCGATCTTGAAATAATTGGTGAAACCATAGATGATGCTGTCGGCGAAGCCTATGACAAGGTTGCTCGTTTAATCGGTCTGCCTTATCCCGGTGGACCTCGTTTGGATAAGTTAGCACAAGAGGGTAACCCGTACGCCTACGAGTTGCCTGAAGCAAAAGTAGGTGAGTTTGATTTTAGTTTCAGCGGACTTAAAACTGCAACCTCAAGATTAGTTAAAAAACTAAAAGAAGAATATGGCGAAAATATCCCGCTTAACGACATTTGTGCAAGTTTTCAGGAATGTGTGTCCGAAACCCTTATAAAAAAGGTTAAACACGCACTCGAAGTCAAAGGATATAATCAAGTCGTTATAGCAGGTGGGGTCGCTGCAAATTCCGAAATCAGACGCAAAGTTTTTGAACTGGAAAAAGAAGGTTACAGAGTAAATGCCCCAATTATGAAATATTGCACAGATAACGCTTCAATGGTCGCAAGTTCCGCTTTCTTCTTCGATAACACATTTGATAATATTGATGTAGAGGTTTTTTCACGGGTTAAGGGGTAGGTATATTTTATTCGTAATAAATACCTAAAACTCATGCTATATCTCATGTTACGGAATGTTACATTATTTTTGTTCTTTGAAATTAGCAATCTAAAAATGACTTTATATTTTTGAGAGTGACTAAAACATGGAGAGCATTTATGACTGAAGGTATCAACAACAACGCGTACTCAGGGGCAGCGATTACAGAACAAAATAAAATAGTTCGTGCATCATTAGATACTGATGGAACAGTTGGCGATGTAAAACAAGCAGAAGCGCAATCAAAATTGAGTGGTAGTGTTTTTGATGCGAGTGCTGCTCAAACACAATCCGATGCAAAAATACAAGAATCAATAAATGCAAATGCAAGACTCAATGGTAAAACGGGTGCACTTGATGTTGTAAAAAAATATTTGGGTGCTGCCAATATTTTCTCAAATATATCTTTTAAAACCATAACCGGGGTTTCACAAGAATTATCAGGCGATGCAGGTTGGACAAATCAAGTAAAAGCAGAACTTGACGCAAAAGTTGAGCAAAATATCCAACAGCAAATTCAAAATGCAGGGCAAATAGCAGAGCAATTTACATCACGAATAAGTCAAGCAATAAAACAAGCAGAAAACGAATTATGCGGTGATGCAGATGCTCTTTCGTCTAATGATTTAGCAAAAGGAAAAGAATCGAAAGACGTACGCAAAACTACTATTGAAAGTTTAACGTACAATGACAGTCAGGGCAATATATCAACCTACGATGGTGCTACAAAAGGTGAATTATCACGTGGATATGAGGCTACAAAACAATATCTTGAAAATAATGGTGCAAAATCGTTTACCAGAGAGGTGGATGGCGAACAAAAAACTATATATAAATTAAAAGATGGGCGTCACGCTATAATTGATGATGCGGGGCAATTACATTTCCTTCAAACAACGACAACTATAGGTAAAAATACATACACAACCTTTGATGTTGAAACTATCACAACAAAATTGCCGGAAGGCTCAAAAGATGTCGAAATAAAACGCCGTAGGGTTGATAATGAATATAGAACCGTGGTCAGATACACTGATTCTGACGGGAATAAATGTGCAAGATATGTTGATTATAATGAACAAACAAACGAATATGTTTTATCAGACGATTTAACGCACGTTAGTGCAGGCGGTCGGGCTAAATATACGACAGAAACATCTGCCCTATCTGCACGTGCAGGGAAAGAAGATGACCCAGTCGAATTCGTAAATGGTCAAGTAAAAAATGGCACTTATGTGGATAATCAAGGAGAAGTCCGTGATAATATTATGATGACACGTCGCTCAAGGGCGAAACTTGAAACTCCTGATGCTGTAAAATCGGCAGTTACTAACTTGACTGCTCAAATTGAAATTGGCAGTAAAGGAACTGTCGTTGAAAGTGGCGGTCAATTTACCATTACTTTAAATAATGGACATTCGTATAATATAGATCCAAATAATCCGTCAGAAGCAAACAGACAAATGAACTTTGTTGCACAAGAATTGAAAAATATAGGAACTCCACAAACTTCTGAAACAGTTGCTTTAGGCTACACTTGGAGTGGAGATACCAGAGTTGATGCTAATAGCCCAGGGGAAGTCCACGATGGAGCACATGGGCATACTTCTGGGGTGCAAAGAGGTGTAGTCCGTGGTAATGACGGAGCATTTGTAAGACGTAGTAACAGTGGTCACGTTCATTCATTAAGCGGTCATTTAGGATCTGATAAAGGTCTAACAGCCCAACAGTTTAGAGATGAAGGCTGGAAAACCGATGCAAACCGTACATCAGAAAGTGCAATCATAGCAATCATGGATAAAACGGCTGAGGATAGCGGGCAAATTCCTACCCGTTTATTAGGTACTGCAACTCAATTTGCTGAACGATTTGTTGCAGCGTATAAAAAACAAAATCCTAATATAAATATAGATAACATTGATTATACAAAATTGGGTAAAGCAATAGCAGCCGCTAACCCAAGTCTGTTTGACGGCGATGGAAATATGTATAAAAATGTTGATTTCCAAAGATTGAATTTGCCTAAACGATTAAATCCTGAAAATTACAGAAAAGCATAAAATAAAAGGCTCTGGTGTATCAGAGCCTTTTATTTTATTGGTATATTTACCCCTATGCAAATGCAAAAAACAAAGTTGTAATAAAACCCACAACCATGCAATAATATGCAAATATTCTTAAAGAGAATTTTGATAAAAATTGTAAAAAGTATTTTATACAAATATATCCTACTATTGCGGAAACAATCGTTCCTATCATAATATATACCCAGTTATATGATGCTAACTCCGACATATTGACCTCTTTTAAAGGATAAACTATTGATGCTCCTAATATAATAGGAATACTTAAAAGAAAAGAATATCTTGCTGCCGCTATTCTGCTCGCTTTTGAAAATAATCCGCTTGCTATTGTCCAGCCTGAACGTGAAAACCCCGGTAGTGCCGCTAGCCCTTGTGCTATCGACATAATTATTGCTGTTTTTAAAGATATTTTTTCTTCTTTTTCTTTAACTACATCTGAATATTTTTCTGCTCCAAACAAATAAATACCTGTAATAATTAGCAAAAACCCGACTACATCAGGTCTTGTCATTAAGGTTTCTGCCGTATTATCGATACAAAGTGCAACTACAATAGTTACTAATGTTCCTAATATAATATATAGCCCTAATTTAGCATTATAATCACTATAATCTCTTGATTTTATTCCGTTAATCAGTGCGTTCCATATCTCAACAATCTCTTTGTAAAAGAAAATAAATACCGCAATCAGTGTTCCGATATGTAACATCATACTCAACACAATATCATAACTCGATTCGTCAGGAACAGGGTTGCCAGATATTATCTGTAAAATATGTGATGTGAATACAAGATGGGCTGAACTTGATATTGGTAAAAATTCGCTCAATCCCTGTACTATGCCCATTGCGATTACTTTTATTAATGCTAACATTTATTTTATCCTCGTTTATTTTATTGTTATGAGATGCTGAAATAAGTTCAGCATGAAACTATTTTATCCCCTAATCTTCAAAGTAACTTGCACAGGAGGTTGAGGTTTCCCATATAGAAATTTTACTGATTTGAGGAATATCTTCTTTCATCTTGTTATAAATGTATTTTGCCAAAGTTTCACTGCTTGGGCTTATTCCTTTGAAATCAGGCAGTTCGTTTATATCTTTGTGGTCTAGCAAGTCTAAAACTGACTTAAGATGTTGTTTTAATACTTTAAAGTCTATTAAAATATTACTTTCATCTAACTGTGTTCCTTTTACATAAGCCTCGACTAACCAGTTGTGACCGTGTTGGTTTTCACATTCACCCTCGTAATTTAAAAGGTGATGTGCTGCCGAAAAGTACATTTGTGTTTTTATTTCGTACATAATTTCTCCTTTTTTTTATTTTAGCATAAAGGTAAATTATTGTTTAGCGGGGGTAAATATATAAATTGTTAAAAGCCCCTCTCCTTTGGAGAGGGGTTGGGGAGAGGGTTCAA
>CAMHDG010000149.1 GCA_946183815.1 uncultured bacterium
GGTCTTTATGATAGGTCGTTCTACTATTAAAGAAAACGAAAAAGATATTACTGCTGATAAAATTAAAGTTACAATCGAACCTAAAAACTTTACTGCTGAGGGCAATGTAAAAACGGTTATCCATCAGGCCGGTGTGTCTAATGATAAAGCAGGTTTCTAGGAGTATCAATAATAATGGAAAATGGAAATTTAAAAATGGAAAATAATATTGAAAATGCAATTACGTGTTTCAAAAAAGGTGAGTTTCAGCAGGCAATAGATATATTTAGCAACATATTAGAGCATGAAGAAGATAATGCGGAAATATACAATAATATGGGGCTTTGTTATACGAAATTGGGTAATTTTGAGCAGGCTGAAAAGTCGTTTACAAAATCTATAAAACTTAACCCGCTTATTCCGCAATCTTATATAAATTTATCAGATTTATATTATAAATCAGGTGACCTGTCTGGTGCAATAGGGGTGTTAGAGCGTGGCAGTTATGAAATGACTGATAATTACGTTATTGCTCATCTTTTAGCAAGGGTTTATATAGAAGATTCCAGATATGATATGGCAATAGTTGAGTTGGAAAAAATTCTCGATGCCCAACCTGAAAACTATGATGCTTATTATGATTTAGGCAGAGTTATGTTCGAGATGGGTAACTATGAGGATGCTATATCTAATTTTGAAAATGTTATAGAATATAAGGAAAATAACGAGTTTTTATATTATTATTTAGGTCAGGCGTATGAGGCTAATAATGAGATTGATAAGGCTATCTCTAATTATTTAAAAGCAACTGCTTATAATACAAAGTTCCCTATGCCATATAAAAAGTTAGGTGTCTTGTTCCTTGCACGTGAAGAATATGAAGATGCGATAGAGTTTTTTGAAGATTATATTAAACTTGATATACCTGACGAAGAACGCAAGAATGTTAATGAACTGATAAACAGAATAAAAGGTAAATTAACAAAAAATGGATAAAAAATACTGGGTTGCACTATCGTCAATAGAGGGATTAGATTCAAAGTTTATAATTGCTTTGTTTGAATATTTTGGGGATATGGAGCGTGCGTTTAATTCAGATGTTGGGGAACTTATAGAGTTTTCGGTGACGACAGGAGCATATAAGAAAAAGGTTGATGAATTTATTTCCCGCAGGGATAAAATTGATGTTGATAATGTGTATAATTCTGTTGTAAGCAGGGGTTTAAAAATATTATTATATTCTGATGATGATTATCCGTATATGTTGAAAAATATACCGGATCCGCCTGCGGTATTGTATTATAAGGGTGATTTTTCTGTTTGTAATCTGAAACGAACTCTTGCGGTAGTTGGGTCAAGAAGAATATCGAGGAACGGTCAGGACTCTTTAAAACTTGTTATGTCAGGTTTGGCAGGCACTGATTTATGTATAGTTTCAGGGCTTGCAACGGGTGCGGATACTCTTGCTCATAAAATAGCACTTGATAACGGGTTGAAAACGATAGGTGTAATAGGCGGGGGTATGGATAATCTTTATCCGGCCTCTAATAAAGGTCTTTTTGAGGAGATAATTAAGGGCAACGGGGTTGTAATGAGTGAATATTTCCCGACTTTTGAACCGTTACCGTTTAGGTTTCCGCAAAGAAACAGGATAGTTTCAGGTCTGTCTTATGGTACTCTTGTGGTAGAGGCTGCACTAAAAAGTGGTGCTTTGATTACGGCTAACCTTACATTAGAGCAGGGAAGAGAATTAATGTGTATTCCGGGGCTTATAACTAACCCAAATACTGCGGGTATTTATAAAATGATAAAAACAGGTGCACATATAGTTACAGAATCAGACGATATTTTAAACGCTTTAGGCTGGACTATAAATAAACAGATGCCGTTGTTTGAAAATAAACCTAATAATTCTTTGTCTGTTGATGAAGAAAAGATTATGCATTCTATTGAGGTTGAGCCTAAGAGTTTTGATGAAATCCAGCAGGAAACAGGGATAGATGTGAGTGAGTTGTTGGTTTATTTGACGAATTTAGAACTCAATGGACTGATAGAACAGACGGTTGGGGATAGGTATAAAATAATTGTTTAGAGGTAAAACCGCAAAACAATTATTTATAGTGAATAGTGAATGGTGAATAGTGAATAGAGGGGCTTCACTTGTTAAGTACGTCATTGCGTGTGCGGGAGCAATCCAGCCGATTTGTTTAAATATTTTAACAGCCTTCGGCTGTTATGTTTTGCAAGTTTACTTGCAAATTCCTATTCACTATTCACCATTCACTATTCACTAAAGGGCAACTTCGTTGCCCGATAAATTTCCCATTTTACTTTTATTATGTTCCATTTACAATATAGTAAGGTAATAAATTAATGGGTCAGGAGAGATGGCAGCAAAAACAGCGACAAAAAAAGCATCAGTCAAAAAAGGTAACGGAGAGAAAGCGTTAGTTATAGTTGAGTCACCTGCAAAATCAAAGACCATAAAAAAAATTTTAGGGGCTAATTATACTATTGAGGCGAGTTTCGGGCATGTTCGTGATTTATCTTCAAAGAACGATTTAGGCTTTGATGTTAACAACGGGTTTAAACCATCGTTTGTTATTTTGCCTGATAAAAAGAAGGTTGTATCAAAATTAAACTCTTTAGCGAAAGAGTCTGACAAAGTTTATCTTGCATCCGACCCTGACCGTGAGGGAGAGGCTATTGCGTGGCACGTCAGAGAGATTTTGAAAGTGCCTGACGATAAAATTTTTAGAATTGAGTTTAACGAAATTACTCCAAAAGCGGTAAAGTATGCGGTTGAACACTCAAGACAGATTGATATAGATAAGGTTCATGCTCAACAGACAAGACAAATTCTTGATAAATTAGTGGGTTATAAATTAAGTCCTGTTTTGTGGAAACAGTTGGGGAATTATCATCTTTCGGCAGGTCGTGTTCAGTCGGTTGCTTTGCGTATGATTTGTGAACGTGAGGAAGAAATTGAAGCGTTTAAGCCTGTTGAATACTGGACAATTACGGCTCGATTAAATAAAGACGGTAAACCGTTTGAGGCAGAACTTACAAAGTTTGTGGGCAGTAAAATTGAGATTAATAACGAAGAAGAAGCACTGAAGATAAAACAGGCTCTTGAGAGTCCGACTCTTGAGTATGCGGTTTCTAATGTTTCTAAACGTGAAACGACACGAAAACCTACCGCACCTTTTATAACCTCTACTCTTCAAAGAGAGGCAAGTTCAAAATTGGGTTATGGTGTTTCTAAAACTATGCAGATTGCTCAAAAACTTTATGAAGGGATTGAGTTAGAAGAAGGTTCTGTCGGGCTTATTACTTATATGAGAACGGATAGTGTCCGTATCTCTGATGATGCTCAACAGATGGCAAAAGATTTTATTACAAACCATTACGGGAATGAATATTATCCTGAAAAACCTAACAATTATGTTAAGGGTAAAAAGAATGTTCAAGACGCACACGAGGCTATCAGACCTTCTTATCCTGAAAGAACCCCTGAAAGTATAAAGCAGTATTTGACGGCAGAACAGTATAAGTTATACAAACTTATTTGGAATAAGTTTATGTCATCGCAGATGGCATCTACAAAGATTGCTAACAAAACAGTTGATATTACGGCAGGTGATTATGAGTTTAGAGTTGGCACAAGCAAGGTGTTGTTTGACGGGTTTATGAAACTCTATCAGGATAATGATGACGAAAAAGAGGCAAAGATACCTGATTTGTCAGTGGGGGATAAACTCGAAACGGAAGAAATCATGCCAAAACAACATTTCACCCAACCTCCTCCAAGATATTCTGAAGCGTCTTTGGTTAAGGCGTTAGAGGAATACGGTATCGGGCGGCCATCTACTTATGCAAGTATTATTACAAAAATTCAGCAAAGACAGTATGTTGAAAGACAGGATAAGGCACTTGTACCTACGTTTTTGGGTAAGACTGTCTGCAAACAGTTGGTATCACAGTTTACGGATATTATGGATTATGCTTTTACGGCAGGCATGGAGGAAAAATTAGACCTTATTGCCGATAAAAAGGCTGTATGGAATGAGGTGTTA
This sequence comes from uncultured bacterium, assembly GCA_946183815.1. Taxonomy (GTDB): domain Bacteria; phylum Cyanobacteriota; class Vampirovibrionia; order Gastranaerophilales; family Gastranaerophilaceae; genus UBA2883. Next base: position 4,056 of record CAMHDG010000149.1, read on the forward strand.
CAGAACTTTTATGACCCATTCATTGATACTGTTAATGATGTTATGTCAAATGCTCAAAAGATAAGGATAGAAAGTGACGTGACCTGTCCTAATTGCGGAAGAAAAATGGTAGTAAGAACAAACCGTTATGGCAGTCAGTTTTTGGGTTGTTCAGGTTATCCTGAATGTAAAACTATTTTGTCACTGGATAAATCCGGTGCGGTTATTAATAATACAGAAGAACCTGAAAAAGCGGATGAAAAATGTGAAAAATGCGGTGGTGATTTGTATATCAAAAATGGTCCTTACGGCAGATATACAGAGTGTGCTGACTGTAAAGACAGAAAAAGTATAGTTAAATCAACAGGGGTAACTTGTCCTAAATGTGAAAAAGGCGAGATAGTAGAGAAACGCTCTAAACGTGGGGTTGTGTTCTTTGGGTGTAATAAGTACCCTGATTGTGATTTTGTATTATGGAACGAGCCAACGGGTGAAAAATGCCCTGATTGTGGTTCATTGTTGACAAAACGTACCCTAAAAAGCGGTGAGGTTATAGAATGCTCTAACCGTGCTTGCGGATATAAAAAGTAAATTATTGTTTAGCGGTGAAACCGCTAAACAATAATTTACAGTGACTAGGTGATTAAGTGATTAAGTGACTAAGT
>CAMHDG010000150.1 GCA_946183815.1 uncultured bacterium
TTTTGCAAGTTTACTTGCAAATTCCTATTCACTATTCACCATTCACTATTCACTATTCACTAGCGGGCAACTTCGTTGCCCGCTAAACAATTATTTCCCCCTAACAAAAAAATCATGTTTCATATATAATAATAAATAATAGTATAGAGAGAACATTATTCTTATAAAGAAGGAGGCAAAATGGATAATATTCAAGTGACATCTGAGATTGCCGAAAAATGTTGCGTACATCGTGGCGTTAAAGGCTCTCCTGCTCCAATTCCTCAAGAAGGATTATGGACAAAATGTAAAGAAATAAAAGATATTTCAGGTTTAACCCACGGTTGTGGTTGCTGTGCACCTCAACAAGGGACTTGTAAATTAACTTTAAATGTTAAAGAAGGTATAATTCAAGAAGCATTAGTTGAAACCATCGGTTGTTCAGGCATGACTCACTCTGCTGCAATGGCGGGTGAAATTCTTCCGGGGAAAACAATTCTTGAAGCATTAAATACTGACCTTGTTTGTGACGCTATCAACGTAGCAATGAGAGAATTATTCTTGCAAATCGTTTACGGCAGAACTCAAACAGCGTTCTCTGAAAACGGTCTTCCTGTTGGTGCAGGGCTTGAAGATTTAGGCAAAGGCTTATGCTCAATGTGTGGTACTATCCACTCTACTAAACAAAAAGGCGTAAGATATTTAAGCCTTACTGAAGGTTATATCTTGAAACTGGGTCTTGATAAAAATGACGAAGTTATCGGTTACCAATTCATTAATTTAGGTAAGTTTATGGATGCTGTTAAAGCAGGTACTGATTATAAAGAAGCATTTGAAAAGAATGTTGGTACTTACGGCAGATTTGCTGACGCTGTTAAGTATATCGATCCTCGTCAAGAATAGACGAAAAATATCGGAGATTGAAAACAATATAAATGGAAAATGGATAATGGAAAATGGAAAATTATTTAATAATGCTACGCATTATAAATTATAAAAATTCTTCTGTTTCTGTTTATAAAAAATTAAAATATAAAAATCATCGGCGAAGCCGATTAAGATATTTTCCATTTTCAATTTTCAATTTTCAATTATTTCAAAAGTAATAGAGAAAAGAAAAAGGGAAAATAAAAATGGCAAAATTTGAAGGACAAGACAGACGTGAGGCTACTTTGGCTAAAGTTCTTCCTGAATACGGGTTCAAATCTTTAGACGAAGCAAGAGAATTATGTTTGTCAAAAGGAATAGATGTTGATGCTATCGTAAAAGGCATTCAACCAATCGCATTCGATAACGCATCTTGGGCATACACTCTCGGTTGTGCTATCGCTATCAAAAAAGGTATTACAAACGCAGCAGATGCAGCAGAGGCAATCGGTCTTGGCTTGCAAGCATTCGCTGTACCGGGGTCAGTCGGTGACAGCCGTAAGGTTGGTTTAGGTCATGGTAACCTTGGTGCTATGTTATTAAGAGAAGAAACTAAATGTTTCTGTTTCTTGGCAGGTCACGAATCTTTCGCTGCTGCTGAAGGTGCAATAGGTATTGCAAGAAACGCTAACAAAGTAAGAAAAGAACCTTTAAGAGTTATTTTGAACGGTCTTGGCAAAGACGCTGCTTATGTAATCGCTCGTATCAACGGTTTCACTGCTGTTGAAACAGAATACGATTACAAAACAGGCGAATTAAAAATTGTTAAAGAAACTCCGTTCTCTGATGGTGAAAGAGCAAAAGTAAGATGCTATGGTGCTGATGATGTATCAGAAGGTGTTGCAATCATGATTAAAGAAGGTGTTGATGTTTCTATCACAGGTAACTCAACTAACCCTACCCGTTTCCAACACCCTGTTGCAGGTACTTACAAAAAATGGTGTTTTGAAAATGGCAGAAAATATTTCTCTGTTGCATCAGGTGGTGGTACAGGTCGTACACTTCACCCTGATAATGTTGCAGCAGGCCCTGCTTCTTACGGTATGACTGATACTATGGGTCGTATGCATGGTGATGCTCAATTCGCAGGTTCTTCATCAGTTCCTGCTCACGTTGAGATGATGGGTGTTATCGGTATGGGTAACAACCCGATGGTTGGTGCAACCGTTGCTGTTGCAGTTGCTGTTGAAAACGCTATGAAAGGGTAAATAATTATTTACTAATTATATAAAAAAAGATGTGATGAAATCATCACATCTTTTTTATTGCTATGGTCGGCAATAGTATTTTTCTGAAGGTTTGAGTATCCTTTCAGTATGAATAAATTTTTAGTCTTATTTTTATTATTTAATATTCTTATCGTTCCCGCTTACTCCAATGAATCAAGATATTCTCAATCTTTATCAAGAATGGAAAGGGAATGGTTACACAAAGAATTTGACAATGAAGATGATGAGTTAAGGTTATCAAGATTAGAAGAAAAAGTATTTGGTACTATTCACGATATAGATACAGAAACAAGATACAAACAATTACGCAAAGCATTTAACGTAAGAAAACTAAAACACCACAAAATCAATAAATTATATGGAAACCCGACAGGAATACCATCAAGTATTGATGATTTAATAAATAATTAAGTCATCCAGCAATTTGTTGCATCTTCTGAAATAAGGCTGTCATTCTCTGACGTTCTAACTTCAGCCAAATCATGACTTTCGTTGTATTTTGACATCTGAATAAACCCCTGAAGCGTCTGACTTGAACCCGAACTGCTTATTCTTGTCATGGCATCTTCAATAGAACTATATTCAATTTTTTCTACCTTATCATTGTTATTGCCCTGAATAGTTACAAAAGAGCCGTCATCTCTGACCTCTGTGACAATACCTATATGTCCTTTACCTGCATCTTTATCATTTTTCCAGACAATAGCATCACCGACTTTCGGGGTATATCCGCTTTTTACATCTCCAAAACAGCCCACATCTTTTGCCCTTCTTAATACTTTTTGAGTGCTCATTACATCCCTGTCGCTCATACCCAAAATATTTTGACCTTTAATATGGTTAGGGTTATAGACATAATTAAAGAAAGTTGAACACCATGCGAAATCAGCATCCACACCGTAACGGTATCTTGTTATATCTGCGCCCCTGTTCTCGCCACCTGTTTCGTATATTTTATCAGGATTCCATTCCTTTTCCGCAAGTTGTACCGCTCTGTTACAAGCCGCATTCGTTGAATGTTTTGTTGAACGAACAAATTTCCCCAATTTTTCTTGCTGTGGTTCAGGCTTGGACTCAACAGGTTTATTAAGGTCAAAAATAACCGGTCGTGCTACTTTAATCCCGTCAGGCTGACATACCAAATTCCTTGGGAACATTGTCTGTGGATACTTTGATGTAATAGTTTTAGGCATAGCACTCTCTTGATTAATACATCGTATTTATATAAAATAAGTTTTTTAGAAAAAATTGATTATTTTCAAAAAATTTGTAAATTATTGTAAACCATTAAAATTCTATTGCACCGTCAAAATATCCGAATTTTTCTTTAAGATAGTTATATGCCCTTTCGTTTGCGTAAGTTTCCAGCGGATTATTTATATTATCTTCATAATTCATTTCAGGTCGTCTGTAACCTACCGTTGCGTCATACCATATTTTTGCCTGCCTGCCTTCAGCAGAGTTTTGGGAATAAATCTTTTCAAAACTCATTTCCTTATGAGTTTTGTCATAGGTTTGCTTCATAGTTAATATATTCAACTTCTGCTGAATCAGATTTACCCCTTTTGGCAGAGAATTATTGAGCCTTCTCTCAATCATTTCCCACTCATTTAAGCCTTCTGTATGTCGGATAATCTGATTTTGGTATGCGTGAGAGAGTTCATGTGCCATAAGAAATACCATTAATTTTTTCTTATCATCATCAGTCAGTGGTTCTGTCGATACTTTAAACCCCATATCTTCAAGAGAGTTTTTCTCATTTTGGATATCCTGATTTTTTATTCTAAACAGCAGTCCTCTTGAATCACCAACTGTATAAAACTTTTGACCGTCTTTTTCAAGCAAAAATTTTCTTGCCTCAGGTTTTAGAAAATCAAGTACAATTTTTATACTGTTATTCGTTGCTGTATAATACCCTCTGTCGCCTAATTCAAACTCTTTAATCAAGTCTAATTTTGGCGGGTTTTCCAACCCATAATCGTTAGCAATATTATTGTATATTTTGTTTAATTCTCCGTTAGGAAAAAGCCTTGCTATCTCTTTATCCTCAAAAGATGAAACCCCGTTTGTATATTCAAACGAATCAGACTTAGTAACCCACCTTTCCAATGTTTTTGAATGTGGTGTATAGTTCAATCGTTGGGCTTTATTTATATTCAGCCCAAAATTGTATGACATATTACTAACCATATATTATATAAGTCATGTTTTTTTCATTAATTGCATGATAGTTTCAAATTATGAAAAAGAGTTGAAATAAAAGATGATTGGGATTTATTTTTTGTTTTTTCAGGTTGGGCAAAATCTCTTGTTATACGTTTGTAGGTTTCTGATTTATCAAGAGTTTCAGGGTCAATGGAATGACTATAACGAATTGCTCTTACCACAGTAGAGGGTGTCCCTTTCGGGTTTCTTAAAACTTTATATCCGCCTGCACTCAAATATGTTGCATAAGCAACCGCCTTCAGTTCTTTAATATTCATATCACATACACTCACTCTTATTTCTTGATTTAGTCCATTATACCAAAATTTTATAAATTTTTATAGCCCGACATACAA
>CAMHDG010000151.1 GCA_946183815.1 uncultured bacterium
TGTAATAGTCAATCAATTCGTCAAGTTGCTCAACCATAACATTCTTATATATATCAACTTCTTGTTGAGTTTTACCCTCAAAACGACATGTAAACACAGGTTCGGTGTTACTTTGTCTTATTAAAGCAAACCCGCCGTCAAAAACAACTCTCATTCCATCAAGAGTAATAATATCCTTTATGGCATTGCCAAAACAACGAGGGTTTTGTTCAACATACTTTTTAAACCCTTCAAGAACAGGTTTCTTCAACTCATTAGGGCAAGGATGTCTTAATTCAGGTGAAGTTACAACCTCATCAAACGGAGCAAGCAAATCTTCTATTACAAAATCAGGGTTTTCTCTTTTGTATTTTGCAACGATTTCAATAATTCTGACCCCTGCATAAATCGCATCGTCAAACCCGTAAAATCTGTCTTTAAAGAAGGTATGCCCGCTCATCTCTCCTGCAAGAATTGCCCCTCTTTCTTTCATCATGGATTTTATATAACCATGACCTGTTTTGCACATAACAGACTCTCCGCCCATTTTATCAATAGTGTCATACAAAACCTGTGAACATTTTACCTCTGATACTATTACAGGTTTTACAGTTATATTAGCCTTCTTATACTTTTCAATAACATCTAAAGCATAGATTAACAACAGTTTATCCCCTGTTAATTGTCTGCCTTTAGAATCGACCACCCCTATTCTGTCACTGTCACCATCAAAAGCGATACCAAAATCAGCCTTATTGTCAACAACTGCTTTTTTAATAGCCTCAAGGTTTTTCGGATCACTCGGGTTAGGGTGATGATTAGGGAATCTTCCGTCAGGTGCAGAGAACAACTCTATCACCTTACAACCTAAATCTCTGTATAGACTTGGAGCAACCACACCACCTGTTGCGTTTCCACTGTCAACAACCACTGTTATATTACCCTTTGTTGAATATTTTAGATTATTGAAAGCAATTTTCAATTCGTTCTGATACTGCGGAATAATATCATACTTAACGTATTTTCCCTCATAACTTGCAGGACTTTGGCTCTGATATTCCGCAACCGTATAATCTTTTACTATTCTAATCTGTTCTTCATTAAGCGACTGCTTTTCAAAGGTCATCTTCATTCCGTTATACTGACTCGGGTTATGACTTGCGGTAACAATCATTGCCCCGTCAATAGCATTACCGTCAGTGTATTCCTGCGGAACACCAACAACCTCAGAGTAATAACCTAACGGAGTAGGCGCAAGACCTAAATCTACCACATTTGCACCCTTTGAGCGAACACCTTTAATCACAGCATCCGTAAGCATTGGAGAATGAGTTCTTGCATCACGGCATACCGTTATCCAAAGTTTATGTGATGGTTTTTGAAGTTTATTTACTAAATACTCTACAAAACCTCTGCCTGTATAGTAAAATAATTCTTCTGTCACATCTTTTCCGTATATCCCTCTGATATCGTTTTTACCAAATGCCGTAAATTCTAACATTGTTCACCCCTCTTTTAATATTTCAGTTATAATAATATTATTATAAAAATGTCCTGTTTTCAATAACAAACAAAGGGGTTCAATGGGTAATTTCAGAGATAAAAGTAATAAACAAAATACACTGACAGCGTGGTTATTTATTTTACCCGCACTTATTGGAACTCTTGTCTTTATAATTATCCCCGTTATTTGCTCATTTTCATTAAGTTTTGCAGACTGGGACTTGATTAACGAGATAAAATTTGTAGGATTAAACAACTACAAAACTATTTTAACAGACCACCTGTTTTGGCAAATGTTAGGGAACACTTTTGTCTATGCGATTTCTGTTTCCATACTCGGAGTTATTCTTCCTCTTATTCTGGCATGCATACTTAACAATAAAATAAGAGGGAGCGAGTTTTTTAAAACCGCTTATTTTATCCCTTTTATCACCCCTATGATAGTAATAGCACTTGTATGGCAGTGGATATTCGACCCAAACATCGGGGCTGTGAATACTTTATTAAACCTGCACATAAACTGGCTATATGACAAGGCCTATGCCATGCCTGTTCTAATCGGGGTTTCTGTTTGGAAACTTGTCGGATACAATATGATTATATTCTTATCAGGTCTTGCCGGAATTAATCAGGAATTATTAGAAGCCTCAAAGATTGACGGTGCTAATGCAATTCAAACTTTCAAAAATGTAACCGTTCCTTTGCTGTCATCAACAATATTTTTTGTTATAGTTATAACCTCTATAAGTTCCTTTCAAGTGTTTGACCTAATTTATATGATGACAGAGGGAGGACCGGAAAACTCAACAATGGTATTAGTTTATTCAATATATAAATACGCTTTTGAATATTTTGATGTGGGCAGAGCAAGTGCGATAGCCTATGTGCTTTTCGCAATAATTTTTGTGCTGGTACTTTTCCAGTGGAAACTGCGAAAAAAGATGGTTTATTCAGAAGAAGAATAACTTGTTGTATAATAACAAACAAGGGGAGGGATATATGGAACAATTTGATATCGGAATAATAGGCGGAGGGCCGGCAGGATACACATCGGCTCTTTATTATAAAAAACAAGGAAAATCTGTTGTTCTGTTTGAAAAAGATGAGGTTGGAGGAACTTGTTTAAATCGTGGCTGTATCCCAACAAAAGCATTTTTGCATATCGCAGATTTATACTCGGAACTAAATGGGGCTGATAAACTGGGAATAAATTTTGATAACCTTAACCTCGATTTTGAAAAAGTAAAAGAATACAAAAACAATGTTGTATCTAAACTCCGTAAAGGACTGGAACTTACCCTAAAAAACAGCGGCATAATTGTTATAAAAGAACAGGCAGAAATCACGTCAAAAGACAGAATTAAAGCGGGTGAAACAGAATATTGCTGTAAAAAAATTATTGTCGCAACAGGCTCAAAGCCAAAAGAAATAAAAGGATTAGAATATAATCATAAGTTCATACTATCGTCTGACGACATATTAGAACTTGAACATTTACCAAAAAGCGTACTAATTGTAGGTTCAGGTGCTATCGGGATAGAATGGGCAAGAATATTATCCTCATTTAATGTTGAAGTTACAATAGTGGAACTTGCTCAAACACTTTGCCCGCTTGCCGACTGGGAGGTTTCAAAAAGAATAGAACGTCAATTCAAAATGAAGAAGATAAAAACTTATCTTGCCTGCTCGGTTGATAAGATTGAGGATAAAAAAGTCACACTTTCAAACGGAGAAATTGTAGAGCCTGACTGTGTTTTAGTTGCAGTTGGCAGAGAGGCAAACGAGTCAAAAAATGACTTTAACGCTGATGTAATAGGTGATGCCTCAGCAGAAATTATGCTTGCACATTACGCAGTAAGTCAGGCAAAAGAACTCGTTTTTGATATCCCGTTTAATAAAAAAACAGTGCCTTCCGTTATCTATGGCACACCGGAAATTGCTTGGGTCGGAGAGGTTTCAAAATCTAAAGAGGAGGATGAAAAATACGATAAATCAATGCTCTTAATCTCTGCTTTAGGCAAGGCTCACTGCGATAACAATATTGACGGTTTTATCAAAATTTTATCAAAAGACGGAAAAATCAAAGGAGCAAGTATTGTATCGAAAGAGGCATCTTCTCTTATTCAGCAAATAGCAATCGCAATGGATAACGATATAACCGTAAAAGACCTTAAAAAGACCTGTTTTGCCCATCCTACATACTCTGAGGGGATACAGGAAGTGATAATGGGGTTATAGAAATGCAAAGATTACCTGAATACCTAAAAAGACCGATAATAGACACTGACAAAACAAAAAAAGTGCGTCACATACTACGTGACAAACACTTAAATACAGTTTGCGAAGGGGCGAGATGTCCTAATAAAAACGAGTGTTACCAACATAATACGGCAACTTTTTTAATTATGGGAAATATCTGCACTCGTAACTGTAAATACTGTAATATCTCAACATCTGCTCCCGAACCACTCGATTTAGAAGAACCAAAACATATTGCAGAGGCCATTTACGAACTTGGGCTTGATTATGCAGTTATCACATCAGTAACACGTGACGATATTAAAGACGGCGGAGCAGAACACTTTGCTAATTGTATAAAAGAGATAAGAAAACTAAAACCAAATACAAAGATAGAAATATTAACCCCCGATTTCAGAGGGGAAAGGGGTAAATATAACGAGGATGCACTTAAAACTATTATCAGTGCAAAACCTGATGTGTTTAATCATAATATAGAAACTGTAAGAGCAGTCTATAAAGATGCCAGACCGCTAGGCGATTACGATTTGTCTTTATCAGTGCTGAAATATATAAAAGACAACAGTGATATCCCGACAAAATCAGGATTAATGATAGGGCTGGGAGAAACAACGGAACAAATACTTGAAACCTTCAAAGATTTAAGAAACGCAGGCTGCGATATTTTAACGGTAGGACAGTATATTCAACCATCAAGAAAACATTTAGAGGTAAGCAAATATTATAAACTTGAAGAATACGAGTTTTTGAAAGAAAAAGCAAAAGAATACGGATTTAAAAAGTATCAAATAGCCCCTCTTGTCCGCAGTTCATACCACGCACGTGCGATTATGGAGGGGTAAATTATTGTTTAGCGGGCAACAAAGTTGCCCTTTAGTGAATAGTGAATGGTGAATAGTGAATAGGAATTTGCAAGTA
>CAMHDG010000152.1 GCA_946183815.1 uncultured bacterium
AGTCCTGAAACGAGTTCCTGAATCAAAAGTGCTTGATGTGTTGATAACACTTGCAACATTGGATGTTGTCCAAATGGTTCAGCCTGCACCACTCCACTGGAGCGTAACTATATCAGGTATCGCAGGTATTTTGGTCTATTTAGCCATTGATACTGTTTCAAGAAAATTAGAAGATTTAGAACAAGGGGTAAATGAAAAAATTAGTTCGGAAGCCTGTTCAAATATTAAATTGGCATCCTGCACAGGGTTGATAAGTTTCTTGTATCTTGAACTTATAGATGCATCTTTTTCACTAGACGGTGTTCTGGGTGCGTTTGCACTGAGCCATGATATTGTGATAATTACAATCGGACTGGCAATAGGTGCAATGTTTGTACGTTCTTTAACAATTATGTTTGTGGAAGAAGGTACTCTCGATCAGTTTATATATTTAGAACACGGTGCACATTGGGCAATAGGTGCTTTAGCAATTCTGATGTTTATATCAACCGTCAAACCCGTACCTGAACTCATTACAGGCTTAACCGGTGTGGGTTTCATAGCAGGCTCGTTAGTTTCTTCTATAAAGGATAAGAAATAATTATGAAAATATTATCAGGCATGTCGTTAGAAGAAATTACAGCGTTCGTTCAAGGGATGAACGCATCAAAGTTTCGTGCTAAACAAATTCATAACTGGATATACTCTAAATCAGTTTCGTCTATTGACGAAATGACTGATTTAGCAAAATCTTTCAGAGAAGAACTTAAACAAGTTGCAACTGTCACTAATACAAAAATTAAGGTCAAACAAGAAAGTTCTGACGGAACACTAAAATATCTAATCGAATACCCTGACGGTAAATGCGTAGAAACAGTTTTAATGCGATTTGACAACAGAGCAAACCTGACAGCCTGCGTTAGTTCTCAAGTAGGCTGTGCCGTTAACTGCTCATTCTGTGCAACAGGTAAACGTGGATTCATAAGAAACTTAACCTATCAGGAAATTATTGAACAGGTGCTTACCATCCAGCGTGATACAGGGTTAAAAGTCACAAATATTGTATTTATGGGACAAGGCGAACCACTTTTAAATCTGAATAATGTTCTTAAGGCACTGGATATTTTTAACAACGATTTTCAAATTGGTGCAAGAAGAATAACTATCTCCACCAGTGGAATTGTTCCAAAAATAGATGAACTGGCAAACCACGAATTACAATCAACACTGGCGATTTCTCTGCATGCCCCAACCCACGATGTCCGTAAAAAAATTATGCCGATAGAAGAAAAATATCCGCTTTCAAAACTCAAACCTGCACTATTAAACTATATAGAAAAAACAGGCAGAAGAATAACAATAGAATATATTTTAATAAAAGATTTTAACTCTGATATAGAAACAGCAAAAGAATTGGCTTATTTCTTAAAAGATATAAAATGCAATATCAATCTTATCCCATACAATGACGTTACCTCAACAGGTTACAAAAAGCCATCAAATAATGAGATTATGAAATTCAAATACTTACTTGAACATTCAGGCAAAAAAGTAACCGTACGATTAGAACGTGGGGCAGATATTGACGCTGCCTGCGGTCAACTATCGGGCAAGGCAAAATAATATTTCACCTGACAGAATAAATGTATCGTTACCCGAATTAATCATCTTCTATCAATAAAAATGATAACATCAGTGAAACTATTATAAAATCTAACATTTTTACTTTCCTTTCAAACTATAAACCTAATTTATCATCTAAATATGACAAATTTGGACATAAAAAATATTTGATATACTATTACAATACAAAAACGGAATTTGCTGAAAACCCTTGCTCACAAAATAATTAACCCCCTTTTTTTTTATAATATACTTGTATAATTTCTCAATTTAGTTTATAGGATAACAACATTATCCTTCACACATTTACCCCTACATTTACCCCTACATTTACCCCCACATTACCCCACAAAGTAGCAAATTTTATTTTTATATGCTTTCTTACAAATATGAACACCCCATTATCCTATCAACCAATATCATTTAACGGAATAGAAAGATTTAAACCAACAGTAGTTGATAACAAACTTATGCGTGGTTGCTCTGTCACGTCACCGTTAAAGATTAGACAAATGAAAAAAGAGGGCATAACTCAAGTAATTGATTTAAGGAACTCAGCACATATAGAAAGTCCTTTAGAAAAAATGTTTTGTAAAATGTTTGGGATAAAATACGTAAATCACAGATTTTCACACAGACAAAATAACATTCCTGACGATAAATTTTTCAAAGAAATAAACGAAAGTATCCTCTCTAACGAGGGGAAAACATATATGCACTGTCAGTACGGTCATCACAGGACAGGACTCGCAGTTGCTATATATGAAAAACTGCATACAAAAAAAGATAATTCCGAAATTATAAAAAACATGATAGATAACGGTTACACCGAGATAATGAGTAAAGGCGAAACAAAGAAAGAGAAAAAATACATTAACCAATACAACCAAATGATGGATATGTATTTTTGACCGTTATTATAATGCATCTCCAAAAATTGCACCGTTATCAACACTTTGATAAACCTTGAGCATTGCATTAATATCTTTATCAATACCGCTGTTGATAACATCAAAGGCAGTTTTGCCGTCATATTTTCCGTCAGCATAAGAAGTCAGCCACGCAGAAACACTTTCTTTTACTTCGGATAACCAATCTTCAGTATCAATTTCACCAACTTTTTTATATCCGCCTTTTAAATAATTATAAACATTATTAAGGAAATTATTTGATACGGTAAAATTCTCCATATAACCATAATCATATCCGCTATTTTTGAAGAATTTATTGATACTGATAACTCCCTGCGTATCTGTTGTATCATCGCCGTCAAACATCTTTTTAATATTATCTGCCGTGAGCGACTTTTTATTAAATATCATTAAATTATCAGAAATAACATCACCTGTGACAACAACATCTCCGTATGAATCAATATTAAAGAACGCTCTGACATTTTTATAATTTGCATTTATAATTAAACTATCATTATCCTCGATATTATTATTGCCGGTATCTATATATAAATCAGATTTTTTACCCAAGGTTGCAAAATATATATCATCCTTAACCCCGCCGTTAAATATGGTTTTACCGCTTCCTGAATAATTATAGTGATTTTGATATTCACCGTAAGCATCACAGGTTGTTATTCCCGCTTCATCAGTAACCCCGTCTGCCCAGATTCCTGAATCGTTCATTAAATTCTTAACTGTTACAACTCCGCCTTCAGAATACGGCCCATAGTGCATAGTCTGATTAATTTTTACATCGCCATCAGGCATGTTATTAACATCTGCAAAATAATCTTTTATGGTAATAGTTTCACCTTTTTTCTCGCCGGCAGGGGTTGCAATAATCAAATCGTTGCCTGATTTGTGCAAACCGTTTTTGCCTGAATACTCATAATACATAGATTTTGATTCCATTTCGTATTCATTCTTACCCGGGATTGTATAATCAACATTTATCGTTAAATCTGAAGGTTTTTTAAGAAGGGAAACTGTATCGTTACCGTCACCTGAAACATGGTTAACAACGGCTTTCCCCTTCATATCAAAGTTTATTATATCATTCCCTTTTCCGCCGCTTATCGTACTTGTATTACTTTTATCATTTCTTTCGAATACGGTAATCTCATCATTACCCTTACCTGCAAAAACAACGGAATCTTCCGTAATCAGACTGATTTTATTTGCCTTTGAATTTCCGATAACTATTACCTTTCCGTCATTTATTGCAGCATCTTTACTCGAACCAAGCTCAAATATATTGTCTTCATCAAATTTAGGCATATCCGATATATCAGTACCGTTGATTTTAACGCTCAGATTATCATTTTTAGTGACAGAAGTTGTTTCCTGTTTTATAACACCTTTTGAATCATACATTCTGACTATATCAATCCCGTCCTCAGTATCTTTAAAGAAATATGTATTTGTACTGTTCATAACGAGATTGGCCGTTGCCGTACCGTCATAATAATAAATAATTTTATCTTTTCCGTCACCGTTTCCGATACTTATTTTTTTAGTCCCCGAACCGTTTATTGTAACTGTATCATTACCTTTTCCTGCGTAGATTTCATCATCGCCGTTACCGGTTGTGATTGTATCTGCCTTTTTTGTTCCTACTATTTCATCTTTGTACTTTGAACCCTCAAATACATTTCTCACGCCTTTTACGGTCAGAGTAGTACTGCTTAATTCATCATCAAGCGATTTTAGAGAATAGTCCTCAACAGAAACCTTACTAATATCACATTTTTTTGCGTCAAAAACATTCTTTACGGTTACTGTTTCCTTAACTTCTTTTCCTTTTGCATTCTCATAAAATGTTGTAATACTTAAATCATTCCCCGATTTTGTATATTCATCAATACCATCATTTTTTTTCTGAAAGATCTAATTTAACCTCTGCCGTATTATTATTCATAACAACAGTGTCATTACCGTCACCATCTACAAAAATAAGGTCTTTCTCTCCACCTCCGTCAATGGTAATTGTATCTTTACCTTTGCCTGCATCTACTACGTCATTACCGGCACCTGTTGTGATTTTATCGGCTTT
>CAMHDG010000153.1 GCA_946183815.1 uncultured bacterium
GAGGAATGAAGGTTATACATATTAAATCCCAAGTTGCCTGTAATAATAAATTTAGGGAGCAAATCTCTGCGTGCAACTTTAATATCAATACCAAGCCTTTCCAAATCAAGTTTAGATTTTATTCTGTCAGGTCGTTTGTCTAACATATTGAAATCAATACTATCAGGAGTGGTAAATGAAACGTTTAAATCTTCATAATCAGAACGATTAATGTCTTCAAAAGCCCTATCACCTAATAATGTTGATATTTGATTTTTTAGCATGTCTTGTTTTTCCAAAAGTTTATGCAAATCTTCTTTCATATATGTCAGATTTTTTTCTGCTTCGTCAATTTCTGATAAAGTTGCAGTTCCGTATTCATAGCGAATTTTATAAGAATTTATTGCTTGTTCTTGCAGGGTTATAAGTTGTTTTTGACAATCAATAAGTTTGTCGCATCTGATTAAATTAAAGTAATCAACGGCAAAAGCAGATGAAATATAGATATAGGCACTTCTTTCGTCCTGTTTTACTATTTCAAACTGTTTCTTTTTTGATTTTGTTATCAGGTGATTTTTGCCCCAAATATCAATTTCGTAATTCATTGATAGTGGTAAATAATAGTGAGTTTCGGCATAATTAGGGATGGTAATATTGCCGAAAACCTCATCGGATGATTTAAAAATTCTACCCACGTACCCTTCAAATCCGATATGAGGGAGTTCGTTTGCGAACGACATTTTAACAATCCTGTTTGCTTCGTTTGTCTTTTGAACTGCTGCTTTTAAGTCGTGGTTATTTTCATAAACTTTAATCAGATTATCAACTAAAATATTATCATTGAATTTTTCCCAGAATGATAGATTCATATATTCTAAATTATTTGCGTATGTGCAAGCCTGAAACAATATTGGTATAAAAAATAAAATTAATAATTTTTTCATTTTCGTAAATTCTCCATGTGTTATTATAATAACATAAAAATATATTTTTTTGCTTGATTTGTTATATTTATGAGTTATTATAATAACATAATGTTGAAAGAGATTTTTACAAATATAATAGGAAATGCCATTGTTGCTTCGGGCAGAGCAATCAAGGTTCATAATCTTGAATTGTATGCAAATAACAATTTTGAGATTACACCGGAACAATATATGGTACTTAATATGATTGAAGATGATAATCCGCCAAGTCAAAATAAATTATGTAAGTTATTATGTAAAGATAAGTCAAATATGGCACGAATATTATCAGTTCTTGAGGCAAAAGAGTTAATCATAAAAGAACA
This sequence comes from uncultured bacterium, assembly GCA_946183815.1. Lineage (GTDB taxonomy): Bacteria > Cyanobacteriota > Vampirovibrionia > Gastranaerophilales > Gastranaerophilaceae > UBA2883. The sequence continues at coordinate 1,271 of CAMHDG010000153.1, forward strand.
AAATTCAAAAAATAATGTTATTAAAATAACCGATAAAGGTAGAAGTTTAAGAGCAGAAATTACGCCTGTTATGTTAAAATCCCGTAAAAATTATCTTAAAGATATAACACAAGATGATATGTACACTTGTATTAAAGTATTGAATAAAATACAAGAAAACTTGAATAATCATTAAGAATTGAAAATTGAGAGTTGAAAATAAAAGGATTTAGAATAATTCTCAATTTAAAGGAGTTACTATGCCAATCGACAACAAAGGTTTATTTGAAAAAGAAGCAAAATTAAGATTAGAAAAAAGAAGAAGAAAAAATTTAAAAAAATACACAAGAAAAAGAATATTAATACCTGTTTTTGTTGTTTTATTTTTTATTTTATTTGGTTTGCATGCCTTTATAGTATCTTTAAGTTATCAATCAACTGATGATGCTTTTGTCGAAGGCAGATTTGTTCAAATAGCACCAAAAGTTTCAGGTCAGGTTATATCTCTTAATGTTGATGATAACGATTATGTCAAAGAGGGTGATTTACTTTTAGAAATTGACCCAAAAGATTTTGAAAATAAGGTTAAAGAGTTGGAAAGTGCCTTGCAAGAAGCAAAGGCAAATAAAAATGTTTCAACAAGTGAGATAGATAAATCAAGTGCAGATTTAGCGAATGCCAATAAAAATCTTGATTTTGCAAAAAAAGATTTTATGAGGTATTCTAAATTACGAAAAAACGGGCTTTGTACAAAACAACAATACGAAAAGGCAGAAACTGTATATAAAGAATCTCTTGAAAGACAAAATGCCATGAGTGCAAACGTCAAATCTTCAAAATCAAAAAATGAGGCATCCTTATCACATATAGATAAAATAGAAGCACAACTTGCTCAAGCAAAATTAGATTTATCATATACAAAAATATATGCACCGCAAGAAGGATATGTTTCAGCCCGTTCCGTAGAAAAAGGGAATTATGTGAATAAGGCTCAACCACTGATGAGTGTTGTTTCTCCGAAAATTTGGATAGTTGCAAACTTCAAAGAAACACAGGTCGGAAAAATGAAAAAAGGACAACCTGTTACTATAAAAATTGATACTTATCCGAATAAAAAATTTAGGGGTAAAGTTGATAGCATACAACTTTCTTCAGGGGCTAAAGCCAGTCTTTTCCCTCCTGAAAACGCTGTGGGAAGTTATATAAAAGTTGTTCAAAGGATACCTGTAAAAATCGTATTTGATGAAGATGTTTCATCTTACATAATAGCACCGGGAATGAGCGTTGTGCCAAAAGTCAGGATTAGAAACAAATAGCAGGTAAATATAATGGAATTGCTTGAAGAACAAATAAATCCTAAAAAAGCACCATTATGGTTGTTGTCATTTGTTGTTGTACTGCCAACATTTTTTGCATTTCTTGCAACAAGTTCATCTAACGCTGCACTAATGCATATAGCAGGCTCTTTTGGTTCAACAGCAGACGAGGCTAAATGGGTTGTAACAAGTTATATGATAGCAAATGGTATATTTTTGCCATTGACCGGATGGTTAGAGAGAACTCTTGGCAGGCTAAACTTTTTAAAAATATTTATTGCCATTTTTACAGTGGGTTCTATCGTTTGTTCTTTTGCCCCGAGTCTTTTAGTCTTGATTATAGGAAGAATTATACAAGGTGTTGGCGGAGGTGTTTTAATGCCATTATCTCAATCAATTCTATTGCAAGAGTTCCCTCAAAATCGAAAAGGCGATGCTATGGCAATTTTTGTATTTTCGATTATGGTATCTTCCATTATGGGTCCTACTGTTGGCGGGCTTTTAGTTGATAATTTTTCTTGGCAATGGATATTTATAATCAACATTCCGATAGGAATTTTATCGTTGATTTTAATTCCTATGATAGTAAATGACACAACTCGAAACAGAAAAAAAGAGAAAGTTGATTTTTTAGGCGTTACATTTTTGATTTTGTGGTTGTTTTCAATGCAGGTTGTGTTAGATAAAGGACAGCAATACGGCTGGTTTGATTGTACGTGGATATATTGGCTGTCTGTTTTTTCTTTAGCAATGATGTTTGCGTTTATAGTTTGGGAACTTGAGATAGAAGAACCTATTGTAAATTTAAGAGTGTTTAAAAACTCTAATTTTGTAGTTGGTACTATTTTGGGTGTTGTACTCAATATGATGGTTTGTGCCACAATGATTTTACTTCCTCAATTTTTCCAAAGTTTGATGCACTATACGGCATCAGATACGGGAGTTGCACTTGCAACAAGAGTTTTTGCGGTTGTAATTTTGTTTTTTATCGGAAGAATTTGTGCTTTGTATGACATCAGATGTGTTATTGCAACAGGATTTTTAATAATGGGGGTATCTATTGCATTATGCGTTGATTTGAATTTAGCGGTAAATCCGGAGTGGATAATTTTATCAAATATATTGTTTGGGATAGGCTCTGCTACCGCCCTTGTTCCGATTTCAGGGGTTGCACTCGGGACTTTGGAAAAACAAGATATTCCTTCCGGTGCGGGTATTCACAGTTTAACAAAATGTGTAACAGGCTCTGTTGCAACATCACTTGCTTCAAGTTGGATAATTAGTTTATCACAAGTTCATCAAAATTATCTGGTAAAAAACTTGGGGGTAAATAATATTAATTTTGTTAATCGTTTTAACGCTCTAAAATCTGCGTTTTTACACCATAGTGAGATAATTACGGCTACAAAAAAAGCAAATATTTTACTTTATAAACAACTATTAGTTCAATCAAAACTAATGGCAATATCTGATTTATTTGCACTATGTGCTGTTTTGACATTTTTAATGATTCCGCTTGTGGTACTATTAAGAGTTGAAAAATTAGAACGATAATCTGTTTATATTTGAATGTATCAATGGATAAGTGATGTCATGTGTTTTCTTTTTATTAAAAAATTAAGTATATAGTTTCCAAAATTAAATGTTTAGAGTGTTTCACTATCATAAAATGTAAATTTTTTGAATTACCCTTATAAATATGATATAAGGGTAATATGGCACAAGAATTATGTAATCCAGACTGTTTATTTATTCATGTCCCACATGTAAGTTCGCATGATAGTTATTCATGTAGTTTTTTTGTGAATATTATAGCAATGGGCATTTTTTCGATGAGTAATGAAATTAAGAAGAATGGATATAATCCTCAAATTTTTAATCTAGGAGTCGAAAAAATAAAAAATCCTGATTTTGATATTGCAGAATATATAAAAGAACATAATATCAAACTTGTTGGTATGTCATTGCACTGGCATTATCAAACATACGATACGTTGCTTGTTGC
>CAMHDG010000154.1 GCA_946183815.1 uncultured bacterium
AACCAGATTGTAATTTTTCTTTATTCATTGCAGCCAAGAAATTAGTATCATCTTTTATTTTATATTCTTCATAAAATTTATTAGAAATATCTTCTTTTTCAAGAACATTAACTGTTACTGTTCCTGAAGGATTTTTAACAACATCAAAATAATGATAATATCCATCCGCATCAGCAACCTGAAGATAAGTATGAGCAGAAGAAAATGTAGAAGAACTATTTTTCAATTTATTTTTTATAGATTCTAAATCTGCAACATCAGCATCTGCAAATGTAATTGACCCACTTCCTGTACTAACAGTCTTATGTTCTTTATCATACATATATGCACCGGAACGAGGTACTGCCTCAACTTTCGTTGATGTTCCGTTTTGAATAGCAGCACTAATCATAGGTCCAAAATAACTACATAAATTACCCAAATAAGTAGCCATTTTAACCTTTAAGTTAGTTGGCTGAACATTTGAACCCGTATCACCATAGAACAATACAGAATCAGTTACAGCACTAAAATGATTATTTGGATCTTCAACTCTGTAACATGTTCCGCTATCAGGAACTATAACAACCGCACAATCTTTATCTGAAAAATATGGGCCACTACCACCTGGCTGATATATAACACCTCCGTCTTTAAAACCACCATTATCTAATATAGCACCCAAATATTTTACTAAATTTTCTCTACCAACAGTACCACATGCACCTGTTTCATCAATATGACTAATATAATCATGGAAAAGATTATACATACTAGCAAATGAATTAGTATTAATCGTTCCTTCTTCATGAACATCACTAATCATTCTTAAAATTGCTTGTGCAGTCTGTGTTGTAATATCTTCACTGGAAAAGTCATTTTTGACTTCTGCAACTAATTTTGCAATCGTATCATTAACAACAACTTCACCAAATTGGTTAGTCAAAATCATTTTGTTTTGAGTTTTTTGAGGAATCTCACGACTATTACCATAAGCGACCTGATCAAGAAATCCTGCAGTATATTTGTTACTAACAGTCTGCCCCATTAAATAACTAAAATCAACATCCTCATAACCATTAGATGTTGCATACTGAATATTTGCACATTGGAGTTTTGAATAATACTGTTGAGCAAGTTCTGTTGACTTTCTCGTAAGCATCATTTTACGTTTTGAGTCTATTTGCATTTGGCATTCGATATCAGCCTTACGATTTGTAAGGGCTAAAAGTCTAACTTGTGATACCGCTAAACCCATTTATACGATACTCCTTATTCTGTCCTAATATTCTACTTATCGGCATTTTTTTTCAAAACTTTAACAAAATATACCATGTTGTTACAATTCTTAACATGCTAAAACTCCATGGTGGTGCATGTTTTGGGGGAATGTAAATTATTGTTTAGAGGCGAACGTAGTGAGCCGATATTTGCAAAAGTGATTAAGTGACTAGGTGACTGAGTGACTAAGAGAATTTGGCTAAAAGCCAAAGTATTATTGCCGATTAAAAATTGGCTGCTTAGTCACTTAATCACTTAATCACATAGTCACTGTAAATTATTGTTTAGCGGTTTCACCGCTAAACAATAATTTACTAATTGATTTTATCCTCCATTTTTAATATACTTATGATTACTTTATATGAGGGCAAAATGAACATATTATTATCTAACGATGACGGGATATTAGCATACGGTATAAGAGCGTTAGTTGAAGCGTTATCAGACAAACACAACGTATATGTAATTGCACCTGACAGAGAGCGCAGTGCGGCAGGTCATTCTATAACCATACATACACCTTTAAGAGTGGAAGAAGTAGATCCAAAATATGGTGCAAAACGGTGCTGGATGACAACAGGCACACCGGGGGATTGTGTCAAAATCGGGGTAAATGCTATTTTATCAAACGAGGAATTACCTGATTTGGTTATATCGGGAATAAACCATGGCCCAAATCTAGGAAGAGATATTTTGTATTCCGGAACGGTTAGTTGCGCTATTGAAGGTGCATTAATGGGAATACAGAGTATTGCAGTATCTTTGGCAAGTTTAAATTTTGAGTATGAAGATTTCAAACTTGCGGCAGAATTTGTTGCAAAATTTATTGAAAGACTGGGCGATTATAAATTCCCTTCCAAAACAGTTTTGAATATCAATGTCCCGGGGCTTGAGAAAGAAGATATTTCAGGGATAGCAATAACGGAATTAGGCAAAAGAATTTTTACAGACGATTATGAAAAAAGAATTGACCCGAGAGGAAAAGTTTATTACTGGATGGCAGGTGAACTGATACACGAACCTGAAGATGCCAAAACAGATATTGCGGCAGTAAGAAACAACAAAATATCCATCACCCCGATAACTTATGATATGACAAGAAAAGGGTTCATGACAGAACTCGAAAACCAACTCGGAAACCTTGACGCTGAAAATTGGCTTTAAAATTAATAAATTAACCGAAACTTTTCCGGCAAAATATCGAAGATTAAAAAGTTGAATACGTTCTACACAAGAATATGAACGGAAAAACGATTTACTTAAAAAATTTTTTATGATAGCATCGTTATGTCAACTAGATTTATAAGGATATGATGTATGGTAACAGGTATTACGCCCCTAAAACCAATTACAAAAAAGGTTGGTAATCGTGTTATTAAAAGATATAACGCAAAACTCATTAAGCAACACAATCCGACAAATTCAAATACTAATATTGGTATAACGCCAAAAGGCTCGTTTTATTATCGGGAAACCATGCCTGATAAAAGTATGAGTTCCATATATTTAGAAAAACAAGATGGAACAGAGGTAATTGTTGATTCTTTTACGGTTGATTCCGAAAGAAAATGCAATGTAATAGTTCAAAAAGACGGCAAAGTTGTAGATGGCAAATATATCCATCAATTCAGTAATAAATACAATTCCGTAGCAGAGAATTATTACATCGGATATCCTGCAAGGGCTTATGTAAGCGATAATGTATATAAAGCCAAAGCATTATTGGAAGAACGAGTGGATATGTCAGAATTTAAACCTAAAAAAACTATTTTTACAAAAATAAAAGAAGCATTATTTTAATATAATCATAAAAAACGATGACATTTACTAATAAGATTTCAACTTAATCTGTGATAAATTATTATTTTCTCAATTTTTCAGCAAGTAGCCTTGCGGCAGAGATTAAAGGATCAATACTTGTAGAAAAAGGTGGTGCATAAGTAATATCTGCACCTGAAAGTTCCTCCGCCGTTACGTGTTTTAACAGTGCGGTAGAGAGTGTATTTATCCTTTTATCCGCATCACCACAACCTATTGCCTGACCACCCAGCATCTGATGTGTTCGTTTATCGGCAACAAGTTTAAGTGTTACATTTTCCGCATCAGGCATATAGCCTGCTTTATCCCGTTTTGTTATTATTACGGAAACCGTATCGTATCCATGTTTGCGTGCAAACTTTTCTGTAAACCCCGTCATAGAAACAGTTAGCCCAAAATACTTTGTAACGGCAGAACCTAAAACTCCCTCAAAATCTTCTACCTGACCACAAAGATTTACCGCACAACATCTGCCTTCTTTATTAGCATTAGAACCCAAAGGTATCCATGATGGCGTGCCTGTCATAGCGTAAATATTTTCTATGCAGTCACCACAGGCATAAATATTTTTTATACTTGTTTCCATTCGGCTATTAACTTTTATTGCACCCGTTTCGCCTAAAACTATACCACAGTCTTTTGCTATATCAACAACAGGTCTTACCCCCGTTGCAAGCAATACCAAATCTGTTTCAATAATTTCACCTTTCACTGTTTTAACAGCCGTAACCTCATCATTACCAATAAATTCTGCTATATTATCTTCATTTATTATTCTTGTATATTCAGGATACATGTCTTTTACAAAGTTTTGGACTAAATCTGCTATCTCATCATCAAGAACAGACATTATATGAGATGAACGCTCTATCATTGTGGTATGTACTTTGTTTGATACAAAGGCTTCTAAAAGTTCAAGCCCGATATAACCACCGCCTAATATAACTGCTTTTTTTGATTTCCGTAATTTTTCTCTTAACTGAATACCGTCTTCTAATGTCCTTAAGGTAAAAATATTCTTTAACTCATTATTCTTAATATCAGGAATTTTAGGTACTGCTCCTGTTGAGATAACGAGTTTATCATAATCAACAAAAAACTCCACATCTTTTTGGATATCTCTCACTTTTATTCTGTTTTCATCAGGATAAATTTTTTCTACTCTGTGTAATAAATGGATATCAATTCCGTCTTTCTGGAACTTTTCAGGAGTACGGATAATAAGGTTTTTATAGTCCTCAAAGTTTCCCTGAACATAATAAGGAAGCCCGCATGCAGAATACGATACGTGAGTATCCTGTGTATAAATATCAATTTTTGAATTAGGTAATAATCTTTTTGATTTAGCGGCTGTTTTTGCACCTGCCGCCACCCCGCCTATAATAACAATTTTCATACTGTGATTATTTTATAGACGTAAAATTTTAGCAATTATCGGGGTAGGTAAATTATTGTTTAGAGGCGAACGTAGTGAGCCGATATT
>CAMHDG010000155.1 GCA_946183815.1 uncultured bacterium
TCTCTCTCTCCAAGGAGAGACAAATCGGCTTCGCCGATAAACAATAATTTACCTTGCTTTTTTTCCATATATATATTATCATTTTAATAATAAGAGAAAGGTTTATATAAAGGGACATGGCCCAGAGCGTTTATTCAAAACTTATATTAATAATTCTGTTAATACTAGCGAATAGTTTTTTTGTTGCATCAGAATTTTCAATGGTACGGGTTAGAAAAACCCGACTTGAGCAGTTGATTCTTGAGGGTAATGCAACCGCAAAAATTGCACTTAAACTTGCAGAAAATATCAATGATATGCTTGCTGCTGCACAGTTAGGAATAACTTTGGCAAGTGTTGCTCTTGGTTGGGTTGGTGCGAAAACTTTAGATACAATTCTGACTCCAATTATCAGAGATATTTTGCCGTTTGAGAGTGCTGCTTTTTGTACTATTTTAACTTTTGCCATCTCTTTTATAACTGTTACCTTTTTTGAAGTGCTTATAGGAGAGCAGTTGCCTAAATGTATTTCCTTGCAAAATACTGAAAAAGTGTCACTGTTTGTTGCAAGACCAATGCAGTTTATGATGAAATTGTTTAAACCGTTTGTTTGGTTTCTGTCAACGTGTAGCACTGCTATTTTAAATGCTTTGAACATAAATACTTCCTCTAATGATATAGTACACACGACAGAAGAATTAGATATGTTGGTTGATGCAAGTTATAATGAGGGCGAACTTAATAAGACTGAGGCTGAAATGCTTCATAATATGTTTAATTTCTCCGATTTAACTGCAAAACAGGTTATGACTCCACGAACAGATATGATGTGTATTGAGGCAATAAAAAGTATCGATGAGATTAAAAAATTTACTGCAGAAAATCAATACACAAGATACCCTGTTTATGAAGAAACAATAGATAAAATTTTGGGGTTTGTTCACGTAAAAGATTTATATACAAAGTTGCTAGAAAATACTAATATCGAACTAAAAGATATAATAAGACCAATTCTTCTTGTCCCTGAAACTATGACATTAGATAACCTTGTTATAGAGTTTAGGAAACGTAAAAGCCAAATAGGGATTGTAGTTGACGAGTTCGGCGGAACATCAGGGCTTATTACATTAGAGGATGTTATAGAAGAAATCGTTGGAGAAGTTCAAGACGAATTTGACGAAGAAGAAGAAATAGACATTAGAGAGGTTGCTCCGAATACTTATGTTGCAAATGCGATGATGAGAATTGACGAGATTGCAGAGTTTTTTGGTATAGAAGAAAATCAATTTGATTATGAAGATGTTGACACTATAGGCGGACTTGTAGTAAAGATATTAGGCAGAATAGCCCAAGTTGGCGATACAGTTGAAATAGCGGATAAAGGGCTTAAATTTGATGTCCAAAAAGTTGACGGGGCAAGAATTACAAGACTTGTTATCCAAAAATATGAACCTGTCATTGAAGAAAACGAACAAAAATAATTAATTACATTTCCCGCAGTTTCCACAACCACCGCAAGTTTTTGTCGGGGTCAGGAGTTCTATTATATCAAATACTTTATCTTCAATCACTGATTTTATAACGAGCGGAAGCAGTTTGTTTTCAAGGGAGTAAAGTTCTTCCTCCAGTTGACTATAACTTGTAAAATTGTCTATCATAACAGGGTATTGTGCTAAAATAAGTCCTGTTAAATCGTTGTTTTCAACTTTATTTATGGTTATACCTGTTACCTTAACTCCGCTTAAATATGCATCTTTTATCGGTGTTGTTGTGTTAAAAGACGGGAGCAGGGAGAGGTGGGAGCGAATTATCTCTCCGTTCATTGTTTTTATATCCGAATAAAAATCAGTCAGTACAGTTAAGTCGTAATCTGATGTGTTTGGAATATAATCAAAAACATCTGTATTTACGTCATTGAGTTGGTCTTTTATTGATTTGATAAGGTCTTGACGTTTTGAGATTAAGCAAATTTTTTTCACTCAATTACCCCCAAAATGATAGGGTTATATTTTTGACATTCTTTGAAAAATATTTCGTCACACGCTCTTTCTGCTATCAGACAGAAACCTATTCCGCCGTTAAAGATATTATAAAACTCGTCACCTGTAAGGTCTTTTAATTTTTCAAATATAGGTTGAGGCGGAATGTGTTTAAGGTTTAAATCAGCCTTTAATCCTTTTGGCAGTACTTTATTTAAGCAGGTGTAAATTCCGCCCTTTGTAATATTTACCCCCAGTTTGATTTTATTTTTTTTGTATAAATCAATTACATCATAATAGTAATTAAGAGCAGGTTTGAGAGTGTCCTTGTATTCTTCGTCAGAAAGAAAGCCCCCTTTATACAAGGCAGAAACTTTTTCATACCCGTTAAAGTGTAGTCCGTCAGAGGCTAGTCCAATAATTATATCACCGGAAACTATTTCTTCTTTCTGAATAGAGTTGACCCCCAGTGCAAGCCCGCAAAATGCCGAGTTATCACCTGATTGTTCTATTTTTACAGACATAGATGAGCAGTTGTATTTTTTTAGTTCTAATGCCAACTCTTTTTCTACCTCCTCTGAGGCAGGTTTCTCATCGGATAGTAAATATTGTGAGAACCCTATAATATCAGCACCTGTTGAGGCTAATTTGTTGAAGGAGGAAGAAACAATATCTTTTGCAAGTGTTGAATACATATTATGTTTTACCAAAAGATTTGTTTTTTCTCCCAGTCCGCTAAAAGCGGTGACAATAGAGTTAATATCAATTCCGTTAAGTTTAACTTGTCCTACCGAACGGTTGATGTTGCAATTTATGTTGGTTATGTTTTTTGATTCCTGCAATAATTCGTCCATAGGTTTCCTTTATTTGTTAAAAATTCGTTTACAGTAACTTTCCATTTCACGTTTGATGTCCGGTGCAAGTATATAAAGTGCAATCAAGTTAGGAATAGACATTGCAATCATCATAGCATCGGTAATATTCTTAACTGCCTCAACGCTTAAGCAAGTTCCGATAACGATAAAAACGCAATATACAAGGTTGAAGAATAATGCTCTCTTTTTCCCCTCCCCAAACAGAAATGTCCACGCTTTTTGTCCGTAATATGCCCACGAAATCAGTGTTGACATAGCAAACAAAACTGCTATGAATGAAAGAATTATAGGGAAACTAACGTGAACTGATGCAAACGCATCAGAAGCGATAGAAATTCCCTTTATATCGTGACCGACTCCGACAGGAATTTTATCCAAAACTCCGGAAAGAACTATTGTTAATGATGTAAATACGCATAAAATACCTGTTAAGAAAGTTTCTAACAGAGCGACAAAACCTTGTGAAGCAGGTTCTTTTGATTGTGCTGCAGCATAGACAATAGCGGCAGCCCCTGTCCCTGCCTCATTTGACTGGACTGACCGTTTTAAGCCTTCAACCATAACAAAGAACATTCCGCCCCCAAAGATTGCTTTAGGTAAAAATGCTTCTTTTATAATTGTTGCAATGGCTTGCGGAATAACCGTAAAGTTAGCAAAGATAACAATGAGCCCTAATAATATGTATAACAAACACATTGATGGAGTCAGAACTGTTGTGACCTTTGCGATGCTTTTGATACCACCAACTACAACTAAACCAATCAGAATTGCTGCAATCAACCCGATTATCCATGTTGCTCCAAAAAAGATGCTGTTATTTTGTCCTGTTATTTGAACAATTTGTTCGGCAGTTTGATTTATTTGAATCATGTTACCCGCAGTAAAACTACCTGCTATACAAAGTATTGCAAATATAACCGAAAGTGGTTGTCCCAGCCATCTCATACCTTTTCTGGTGAGTCCGTGAGCAATGTAGTGCATAGGTCCGCCGGAAACAGACCCGTCAAGGTTAAACTTTCTGTATCTTATTGCAAGTGTTGCTTCTGCAAACTTAATAGACATCCCTAAAAGAGCCCCGATAAAAATCCAAAATGCAGCACCCGGCCCACCGACAGAGATAGAAAGTGCAACCCCTGCTATACTACCTATTCCGATTGTGCCTGATAATGCAGTTGCAAGTGCTTGAAACGATGATACATCGCCGCTATCTTCGTTATTTTTAGGCTTTAATAACTGTTCTACTGCGTGTTTTAAACCCCAAATGGAGATCCCTTTAAAATATATTGAAAAGAATATTCCTGCTATCAGTATCCAAAAAATAACAAATGGAACTTGTATATTTTTTAGTGCCTCTATTCCAAAAGTTGGAACAGGGGTAAATACAATGTTTGCTATACCGTTTAGACAAGGTGCAAGGTTGTCATTCATAAACTGATTTATATCAAATGCAAATGCCCCTTGTATGCTCCCCATCAACATTGTCAACAACCATAATAATCTCTTCATTTAATATTTTCCTCTATTTTCGCATATTTTAACGATTTTATTATACCAAAAACAGAGTAAAATTTATAAAATAGGTTTAGTTATGTAAATTATTGTTTAGCGGTTTTACCGCTAAACAATAATTTACAGTGAATAGTGAATGGTGAATAGTGAATAGAGGGGCTTCACTTGTTAAGTTAGTCATTGCGTGTGCGGGAGCG
>CAMHDG010000156.1 GCA_946183815.1 uncultured bacterium
AATAATTAGGGAAATTTTAGGAGGTTTTTAGATGAATATAATGCAAATGATGCAACAAGCACAAAATATTCAAAAGAAATTAAAAGATGTTCAGTCTGAACTTGCTTCAACAGAAGTTGAGGGTGAAGCATTAGGCGGTGCTGTTAAAGTTATTTGTGACGGACAAGGTAAGTTTAAGTCCATTAAGTTATCTGCGGAGTTGATTAACCCTGAAAATCCTGAATCCGTTGATCAAGATACTATCGAAACATTAGAAGATGCAATTATTACGGCAATTACCCAAACATCTAAAAAGGCATCTGATGAAATGGAAGCAAAGATTAAGTCAGTAACGGGTGGGATAAGTATTCCGGGGTTATGCTAGGGGTAAGATAAATGATTTATCCAAAACCGATAGCAACACTAATAGAGTATTTTCAAAAATTCCCTTCTGTTGGTCCTAAATCTGCTCAAAGAATGGCTTTTCAGGTATTGAAGATGCCCATTGAAGAAGTAAAGCGTTTTGCAGAGGCGGTTGTTGATGCAAAAGAGCAAACCTGTGCCTGCGAGATTTGTTTTAATCTTTCAAATACAAGTCCTTGTGAGATTTGTCAATCGACTAAAAGAGATAAGACTACAATTTGTATTGTTGCTGAAACAAAAGATCTTATTGCTATCGAAAAAACTAACGAATACAACGGACAATATCACGTTTTGCAAGGGTTGATATCTCCAATGGAGGGTATCGGAGCAGACGATATACGTATAAAAGAACTTTTGACAAGGCTTACTGATGATACTGTTAAAGAGGTTATTCTGGCGCTTTCTCCATCTGTTGAAGGGGAGGCTACAAGTTTATATATAACAAAACTTGTAAAACCATTCGGAATAAAGATTTCAAGAATTGCCTTTGGACTTCCTGTTGGGGCGGATATAGAATATGCTGACGAGATTACTATCGCAAAAGCCTTAGAAGGCAGACGAGAATTATAATCGGGGTAATTGTCCGATAAGTTTTTATTGTATATCCTGTAAGGTATTGTTAAATAAGTGTTTTCTGTATTAAAATAGAGATTATGAATAATTTATTAGAGATAAAAAATTTATATATTGAGTATAAGACCACAAAGATAAATGAGAGCAAAATAGTTAAGGCTGTTAATGCTATTTCGTTGTCAGTGAAACAGGGTGAAACTTATGCAATAGCAGGCGAATCAGGTTGCGGAAAATCTACTCTTGCAAAGGCTGTTATGAAACTTGTACCTTCTAAATCAGGCGAGATTTTATATATGGGTAAAAATATTAACGATTTTGACAAGCAGGAATTAAAAGAGTACAGGAAAAATGTTCAGATGGTTTTTCAAAACCCTTATTCCAGTCTTAATCCCAAAATGAAAATTAAACATATTTTATCTGAACCTTTAGAGATAAATACAGATTTATCAAAAGAGGAAATTCTAAATAAAGTTGAAAAAATAATAGAAAAAGTCGGTCTTGATAAATCTTCGCTTGAATTGTATCCTCACGAGTTTTCAGGTGGCCAAAGACAAAGAATTGCGATAGCAAGGGCGTTAATTTTAGAGCCAAAACTTATTATTGCCGATGAACCTGTGAGTGCACTTGATGCCAGTATTCAGGCTCAAATTCTTAATATGCTCAATGACTTAAAAAGAGAATTTAATCTGACAATGGTATTTATTTCTCACGATTTGAGTGTTATTAAATTTTTAGCAGACAGAGTTGGAATAATGTATTTAGGTGAACTTATGGAGGAGGGTACAACAGATGAGATTTTTAATTGTCCTTCTCATCCTTATACGAAAGTTTTACTCAATTCTGTTCCGAGATTTGATAAAAAAACGGAGGAATTTTTGCAGGGTGATATTCCTGTGGAATTACCATCAGGTTGTAAGTTTTCTTCGAGATGTAAACATTCTGCTGATACCTGTGATTTAAAGTGTCCTGAATTTACCCAACTGTCTGATACGCATAGGGTAAGATGTGCGTTATAAAAAACAGGTTATTCCTGCATTTCTAAATCTTCAAACGGGTTGTGATCAAATACAGGTTTTGCTTCTTCTACACCTTTGTTCATTATTTTTGTTTTAGGTGTGTTATCTTCCGTATTTGATTTTTTAAATCTGTCAAAGAAACTTTTTTTATTTTTTTGTTGTTTAACCTTGTCATTTACCCCTTTAGGTTCTTCTTTAACCGCAGGCTTAACCTCTTTTTTAACCTCTTGCTTTGGTTCTTCTTTAACGGCGGGCTTAACCTCTTTTTTTACCTCTTGCTTGGGCTCTTCTTTAACCGCAGGCTTAACCTCTTTTTTTACCTCTTGCTTGGGTTCTTCTTTAACAGCGGGCTTAACCTCTTTTTTTACCTCTTGCTTTGGTTCTTCTTTAACGGCTGGCTTAACCTTGTCATTTACCCCCTCTTTGTTGAGGTTGTTTACAGGGATTTCTTCCGGTGTTGATTTGTCAATCATTTTTTGTGTTTCAACAATATCTTCAAGTATAAGTTCAGGTGTCAGACGATATTTTTTGTATAATTCTTCTTGCGGAACTCTGTCTGTAAACTCTTTTTTTGCACCGTAGTTGAGCACTTTCATATTAGAGGTTGAATAAAATCTTGAAATCTTTTCTCCAAAACCACCGTCTAATACTCCGTCCTCAAGCGTAATAACAAGAGTATGGTTTTGTTTTAGAGTTTCTAATAATTCATAATCAACCCCTGATAAATAAACAGGGTTTATCAAAGTTGCATCAATTCCCATTTTCTCTTTTAATTTTTCTTTGACCTCTTGTCCGAGTTTAAAGAAATTACCTTCTGCAATAATTGCTATGCCGCTCCCTTCATGTTCAACCTTAAACTTGTTTATTATTGAATAATCAGTGGTATCTTTTTTTCCTGTTGATATGACATTTCCAACGGGAACTCTTATAGCAACGGGGTATTTATCTTGTTTGACAGCCCAATCAAGAATGGCAAGATATTCCTCCTTGTTTGTCGGTGCAAGATAGACAATATTTGGAATATTACTGATTAATGGAATATCAAATGTTCCGTTATGAGTTACATCACCTCCGTTTATTCCGTAAGCAACGATAAGAATAACCGCAGGAGATTTGTTTATCGCCAAGTCTTGAGAGAGTTGATCGTACGCTCTTTGCAGGAATGAACTGCAAACCATGAGTATAGGTTTTCCTCCGTTTTTAGCGACCCCTGATGAAAAGCCAACTGCGTGTTGTTCTGCAATTCCCATATCTGCGTATTGGTTGCCCAACTCTTGTCTTTGAGGCGGGAACAGTCCGCAAGCCATAGGAGTTGCAGGAGAAATTGCAATAATTCGTTTATCTGCTTTTGCTGATTTAAGAATGTAGTCAACTGTTATTGATGTGTATGATTCAACAGGGATATTGTCCTCTGTTGTTGCAGGTTTTTCCTGTTTTTTGTCCATAAATCCTGCGGACATCCAGTGATATTTTTCTTTGTTCTGCATAGCAGGGATATAGCCTTTACCTTTTATTGTATGGATATGAACTATTGTTGGTTTGTTCGTGTCTTTTACTTTTTTGAATGTGTCAATCAGAGATTGAAGGTCATGACCGTCAGAAACATAATAATAATCGTAGCCAAGTGCTTTGAACATGTTGTTTTCAGCCGTACCGTTTGTATCTCTTAAAAGTTTCAGATTTTTGTATAAACCGCCATGGTTTTCTGCAATACACATCTCGTTATCATTTATTATAATTATAAAATTTGAATTTAACTCAACCGAGTTATTTAGTCCTTCCAGTGCTTCTCCTCCGCCTAAAGAGCCGTCACCTATAAGTGCAATGACGTTATATTTTTCGCCTTTTAAATCTCTTGCTTTTGCCATACCTTCCGCTAAACTTATTGAGGTTGAGGTATGTCCCATTATAAAGAAATCATGAGGGCTTTCGTTGAAATTAGAAAAACCTGTAATATGAGAATTGTTTAACGGATCGGTAAAGGCTTCTTTTCTTCCTGTAATCATTTTGTGCGGATAGCACTGGTGTGATGTATCAAAAATAAATTTATCCGTTGGAGAATTGAATACATAGTGCATGGCAATGGTAACTTCAACTACCCCTAAATCAGGCCCTACGTGACCGCCTAAAAGATTTGTTTTATTCAAAATTCCCGCTCTTATATCTTTTGCAAGGTTATTTAGTTCCTTTATATCCATAACCTTTATATCTGACGGTGTGTTTACCTTGTCTAAAGTTTTAAAATGAATATTAGCAGTTGATGCTGAAGAGCAGGCAAACAAAAGTGCCATTAAAAATGTGATAGTTTTCTTTTTCATACAATTCTCCCTCGTTCAGTATATTTAAGTTATAACATAATAATTCGGTTAAAATCAAGTAAATAGGAATTTTTGTATAGTTTTTTATCTTTTAAAATATAAATTGAGATGACTAATTTTTGTTGAATAAAAAAGAATGTAAAGAAGGATATTACTAATCTGATAACAGAAGAAACATCCTGTGATAATCCGTCAAAAAAAATAAAGATAAAAAATAACTTGATTTTAAA
>CAMHDG010000157.1 GCA_946183815.1 uncultured bacterium
ATCAATGAATTTGACACAATATCGGCAATATCAACACCTATCGCAACAGGCGGGGTGGGTGTTATCCGTATATCAGGTGATAAAAGTTTTGAGATAGCATCAAAAATTTGCTCTAAAAAAGAGTTTGAGCCAAATATTATAACTCACTGTTGGATAGTTGACGGGGATAAAAAAGTCGATGAGGTGTTAATTCTTCCGTTTAAATCACCAAAAAGTTACACAGGTGAAGATGTCATTGAAATTCACTGTCATGGCGGGATTAATATAGTAAAAAAGATACTTGAACTGACCCTTACAAACGGTGCAAGACACGCAGAAAGGGGCGAGTTTACCAAGCGAGCGTTTCTAAATAAAAAAATGGACTTATCACAGGCAGAAGCAGTTGCCGATTTGATTCATTCCAAAACAAAAGATTTTGTTATAACCTCTGCTAAAAACCTTTCAGGAGTTTTAGGTAACAAAATATCTGAAATCAGAAACAATATTTTTGAGATATTATCAAGAATAGTTGCTGGGATTGATTTTCCCGAAGATGTCAAAGAGCCTGAATACGATTTTCTTATCTCTGAATTTAAAAAATCAATATCAGAAATAGATAATATATTATCCACAGCAACCACTTCTAATGTTTTAAGGCAGGGTGTTTCAGTTGCTATTGTCGGGAAACCTAATGTTGGAAAATCGTCATTGTTTAACACTCTGTTAAACCTCGATAGAGCGATAGTTACAGATATTGCAGGTACTACAAGGGATGTGCTTAAAGAAACTCTTGATTTTGGTATCCCAATTACCCTTGTTGATACAGCAGGGATAAGAGAAGATGATGAGGTTTCTAAAGTGGAAGAAATTGGGATAGAATACTCAAAACAATCTCTTGATGAGGCTGATTTAGTCTTGTTTCTTTATGATGCATCAACCGGCATGAACGATGATGATAAGACTATTTGGGAACTTGTTAAAAATAAAAAAAATATCAGAATTGCAAATAAATCTGATTTATCCGATATTGAAACTGACGATTTAAAAATTTCTACCAAAACAAAAAAAGGAATAGAAGAATTAAAAGAAAAAATAAAAAATATCGTTTGTGATGTGAACCCTGAAACACTGGAATTTACAACAAATTTACGTCAGCAGAACTGTCTTGAACAGGCAAAGACATCTCTTTTAATTGCACTTGACGGAGCAGAAAGAGGTGAACTGCAAGACCTTATCTCTATTGATGTAAAATCTGCCCTGCTTTCACTTGATGAAATCACAGGCGAGGTTATCACTGACGATATCCTAAACAATATTTTTGACAATTTCTGTATCGGAAAATAATTAGATTTTGATTTTTTAAGGTAACCTCTTTTAATTATTGTTTAAGTTATAATATAACTATGGATCAAATAAGAATAAAAACACCTGCAAAACTTAATTTAACGCTTGAGGTAGTAAACAAAAGACCTGACGGGTTTCATAATATACAAAGTATTATGCAACTTATAGACTTATATGATTATCTTACTATAACGGTTGATGAAAATGATGAACAGGAAATAATTTTATCAGGTACAAGCAAAGAAATACCTTACGATGAAACTAATTTAGTTTATAAAGCAGCGAAATTATTTTTTGATTTTTTATCAAGTTATGAAGATTCGTTTTTTGCAGAACAAAAGTTCAGAGTAAATATTCATATTGAAAAAAATATTCCTATCTCTGCGGGACTTGCAGGCGGTAGTACCAACGGGGCAGGGACAATCTTTGGACTAAATAAAATCTTTAGAGATGTGTTACCGAATAAAAAAATGCACGAATTATGCGGTCAATTAGGTTCTGATTTGAATGTTTGTTTAGAAGGCGGTTGCCTGCTTGCCACATCTCGTGGGGAGGTTATTAAAAAATTACCTTTCAGAGATTACAATGTTTCTTTGATTAAACCTGACAACCTTGGTATCAGTGCAAAAGAGGCATACACAAAATATTCCCTACTGGAAAACAAACCTCAATATGATTATACTCACAAAATGCTTGATGCTTTGATGATAGGCACTGATTTAAGGCAGTTTTTGTATAATGATTTAGAAACGGCAGTTTTTGACGATTATAAAGAGTTACAGAAAATAAAAGATATTTATCCAAATTCTATTATGTCAGGTTCAGGCTCAACATACTTTATGCTTAATGAAAAAGTTCAACCAATGGAACACTATTGGATAAAAAATGGTTTAAAATTTATCCCTGACGGGGTTTCGGTGGAATAAATTACTGCCTATCCTTTTAGCAATTCTTCTGATAATTCACCAAATTGAGCAATAGAAAGAGATTCCCCTCTTGTGTTTTCGTCTATATTTAAGTTACCCAACACTTTTTTAACCAACTCTTTCTCAAATCCGTTATTAACAAGACAATTTTTGATATTTTTTCTTCGTTGGGAGAAACCTGCTTTTAACACTCTGCGAAAATGGGAATAATTGCTTAATTCCAGTCTTGGTTTTTCGTTTATTTTTAAGCCCACAAGAGCAGAATTAACTTTTGGTGCAGGATAAAATGACTTTCTGCCGACTAATCTTATTATTTCGCATTCTGTCCAGAATTGAGCAAGAATAGTTAATAGACCGTATTGTTTAGAAGGACTTTTTTCCGTTGCAACCATTCTGCGAGCGACTTCTTCTTGCACCATCAAAACAACCTCTGATATTGAGTTACGGTTTTTGTTTTCTAAATCATCAATTTCACCAAGCAAGTGAGATATAATAGGGGCAGTGATATAGTACGGAATATTTGCAACAACTTTTATTTTTTCCCCATTATTTTCTTTCTGAACAAGAGAATAAATATCTGTTTTCAGAATATCGTTATGAACTATTTTCAGGTTATCACATTCTATTTTTTCAAGTTCTTTAATCGCTTCTTCGTCAAGTTCTATGGCAATAACTTTTTTAGCCTTTTGAACCAGTTGTTCAGTTACGAACCCGACCCCTGCACCGATTTCAAGCACTGTATCATTTTCTGATATTTGAGCATAATCCAAAATTTCCTCAATAACCTCAGAGTTAATAAGAAAATTTTGTCCTAATCTTTTTTTAGTTCTAAAATATTTTGCCCGTTCAAATAAATTCATAGTTCTATTATAATATAAATGATTACTGGAGCAAAATTATTGGAAAATAATCAAAATATAAACGATAATATTGATATGAAAACGAGAGTAATTGCGCTGGTAGATTGCGATTCTTTTTTTGTATCGTGTGAGCAGGCAGAAAAACCTGAATTAAAAAACACCCCAACCTGTGTTGTATCAGGACCAAACGGATGTGTTGTTTCACGTTCCCGTGAGGCAAAAGAAATGGGTATAAAAATGGGCATGCCTCTTTTTATGGCAAAAAAAGAGTTCCCAACCGCAAATTATATATGTTCCAATCATGCCAGATACCACGAATATTCTAAACGGGTTATGTCATGCCTGACTGATTACAGCCCTGATATTGAAATTGTATCGGTTGATGAGGCTTATATAGATTTAACAGGTACGGAAAAATTATTCAAAAAAAATTATATTGAAATAGTAAAAGAAATAAGAAAAGTTATACTTGAAAAGACAGATATACCTGTATCTATCGGGTTAAGTCATTCAAAAATTCTGGCAAAATTAGCGAGTGATAAAGCAAAGAAAACGGGCGGAATTTTTAAGATTGGAAAAAGAGATATTGAATCAGTTTTATCAAAAACAGAGATAGAAGAAATATGTGGAATAGGCAGAGCGAATGCACTTACTCTTAAGCGAAACGGCATTTTGCTTGCCTCAGAACTTGTTGCAAAAGATGATATATGGTTAAGATCATTATTAGGCATCAATGGTATAGAATTAAGACACGAACTTTTGGGCGAATGTGTTTCAAAAGTGAACAGTAAGGCTGACCCTCCAAAATCTATCCAAAATACCTCTGTAATTGGCGAGGGAACATTTTCTGATGATTTGTTGACTATAAAAATGGAAATCTCAAAACATTTACATGGTGCTTGTTCTAAATTACGATATTACAACGGCAAATGTAAAACGGTTGGTTTAATATTAAAAACAAAAGATTTTGCAGTATTGTATGATAAAAGAGTTTTAGTAAAACCGACTGATTTTGAACTAACACTTCAAAAATCAATCAATGAAATGCTCCCGAATATGTACAGAAAAGGGGTACTTTACCGTGCAACAGGGGTTGTGCTGGAGGGGTTAAGTTATGGCGGAGAACAACTCTATATTTTTTCAACCGAAGAAGATGAAAAAGCACGTAATTTAAGCCAATGTATAGATAATATAGAAAAAAGGTTTGGCAAGAATAAGATAAGAACAGGGTTTTAAGAATACAAGAAATTACCTGATAAATTAAAAACATTTTTTTATTAAAAACTTTTGCCCTAACTCAACCGAATTAAAAATATTTAACCCTGTCCTATTTTGACATAGTAATAATTTATAGTAATAGTACAAGACACTATTAGGGGTAAATTTATGACTACCAAGCAACGCTATTCAAGATTATCAGA
>CAMHDG010000158.1 GCA_946183815.1 uncultured bacterium
CTTTAAAATGCTCCAGGCCAGACTTGAACTGGCACCGAGGGTGAACCCCGATTGGATTTTAAGTCCAACGCGTCTACCGATTCCGCCACTGGAGCGTAGCGTATATCTTAACTCCTGTGCCTACCTACCTCTTACAAACGACAATTAATCGTTTATTCGACAAAGTGTCACTAGAGCGTAACACTATATTATTCTGTTTTCAACAAATATATAATATTACAGACATAAAAAAATGTCTAGCACTTATTTTGCTAAAATTATTGTTTAGAGGCGAACGTAGTGAGCAGATATTAGCAAAAGTGATTAAGTGACTAGGTGACTGAGTGACTAAGAAGATTTGGCTAAAAGCCAAAGTATTATTGCCGATTAAAAATCGGCTTGCTTAGTCACTTAATCACTTAATCACCTAGTCACTGTAAATTATTGTTTAGTGGCTAAAGCCACTAAACAATAATTTACCCCACATCAAAAATCTTATCAGGATTAAGTATATTATTAGGGTCAAACATTTTTTTTATTTTTTTCATATACTCTAAAGCAACAGTATCAACTGCACGGGTAAAATATTCTTTCTTCTCTAACCCGATACCATGCTCGGCAGAAAGCGTTCCGCCTAATTGAAGTGTCAACTCATAAAACTCTTTTTTGGCATGCTCATAATTTTTAACTTCGGTATCATTATTCAAATCTAGTGCTATTTGAGGGTGTATATTTCCATCTCCGATATGACCGACTATTGATACAATCAAACTATATTTTTCACAAATTTTATTTATCCCGCTCACAAGTTTTGAGATATTTTCCCTTGGTACTATCATATCGTTTGTAACTACATCAGGACGAAGTTTTGCAGTTGCTCCAAATGATGCCCGCCGACCTGTCCAAATTCTTTCTTGCTCGTCTGACGTATTAGCGATAATTATATCCGTTGCCCCCGATAGCCTCAAAACAGTTTCTAATCTCATAATCTGGGTTTCCATTGAAATCTTAAACCCGTCAACTTCAATAATTAATGCTGCTTCTCTATTAGTCAAAAGCCCGCACGGATAAAACTTCTCCACCGTCTGCAAGGTATTTTTGTTCATGAAATCTATTGTTGACGGATAAATGTTTTTATCTATCATACTTGTTACAGAATTAGTTGCATCTTCTACGCTATTAAAATAAGCCATAACAACCTGCGTTGTCTCAGGTTTTGGGATAAGTTTTAAAGTTGCCTCAACAACTATTCCTAATGTCCCTTCACTACCTATAAATAACTGTTCTAAATGATACCCTGTTGCATTTTTTATAGTATTAGTACCCGTTTCCATCAAAGTCCCGTCTGCAAGCACCACCTTTAGTCCCAAAACATAATCTTTTGTTGTTCCATATTTAAAAGTTTTAGGACCGCCTGCTGATTGTGCTATTGCACCACCTATTGTTGATACCTTTAAATTTGACGGATCAGGCGGGAAAAACAACCCCATCTCACTGACCTTTTCTTGCAATTTACCAACAACAACACCCGCCTGGACTCGAGCAGTCATATTAGTTTTATTAATTTCTAATATGTTATCCATCTTGGTAAAGTTAATAACTATTCCGCCTCTGCTTGTTATACACGCACCAACAAGATTTGTTCCTGCACCCCTTGCTACAACAGATATCTTATGCTCATTTGCAAACCGCATTATTGACTGTACTTCCTCTATACTCTCCGGAAATACAACCACATCAGGAATAATATCCGATTTTATATCATTTGTTCCGTCTTGAGAATATACATAGCACTCCTCTACTGCCGATAAAATATTTTTTTTCGGCAATATATTCTCTAATTCGGCTGTTATCTTTGATTTTGTTATCATAGTTGAAATTTCTTATAAATATTACATAAACTGCTTTTTATTTCAAGCAAATACATTACTTATCTATTATTGACCTAAATTATTCTTCATTTATAAATGAGGTGAGTTTATCAATACTACTATTTAATTTTTCCATTTTAGCATCAATCTCTCTCATTTTAGAGTCAAGCACACTCGAATCATTTTTTGCTACCAACTCAAGCACTGTTGTTAATTTTTCATCAAGTTTCGCAAGTTTTTCTTCCTGTTTTGCAAGAACGTCATCTTGTTCTATCAGTTTTGCACTTAACGTATTAAACGCTTCACTGTAATCAACAATTTCTATATTTTTAACAAAAGTATTCGTATCCTCAATCATGTCTTTAACAGATTCAACAACAGAATCTGAACTTGCTGATAAAGTTGTTTTCAAATCTTTTATTAAAATCTTCAAATCATCAATAGAATCAAGTTTAGACTGTTTTTCGGCAATATTTGTAATCATTTCCCCAGCGTTATCAACCCATTCCGCAAGCATAATCAACGACTGGTTAATAACACTGTTATAATTATTGCTTTCTGTAAGTGCCGTTTTTACGGCTGATAAACCTTCTTCAAGTGACTTAAATTTATTTGTACTTGTCAACTCTTTTATCTGAACATCTATTTCTTCTGACAATACTTTAAATTCTTTTAAAGAAGATTCAATCATATTATACGAGTTATCAGAGGTTAACAATAACTTATTAACTCTTGTACTTATACTTGTAACATCATCTTTTAGTTTTGATAATGTATCAGACAGATCACATTCATCAAGTTTATTAAGTTGTTGTTTCATCGAATCTACCATTAGGATAACACCGTCTAATTCTTCGGTAAATTCGTCAGAATTAACAGTTACACCATTTTGGCTCAATTCGTTCAGATAAATTCTAATCTTTGCGACATCTGATTCAATATCCTGCATACTGTACGTATAATCTGATTCCTCGTCACCTGACTGAAGAATGGATATATTTTTCTTGATATCCTTTAACATATCCTTAATTAAATTTCTGTCAGGAGTTGAGGTTTCAATAATACTATTTGTGCACTCACGGACAACATCATTAATCTCTGCATTTTGTTTTTTAATAGTATCAGTCTTAACCTGAATTTCTGTAATATTATTTCTTATTTCGTTAATATATTCTTCAACCGATGCACGTTTAGTTGATGCACGTTTTGAATATTCACTTATTTGTTCGCTTATTTCTTTTATACTGTTTTGGATATTATCATAACCTGCATTATTCAACTCTGTAACGGCAGTTAATTCTTCCAGTTTCTCTGATATGCTTATAGGTTTTTCGGCAGAATTTGTGGTTGCAGGCATAATAGCATCTTCATCAAGCAAAAATTCGGACACGTGACCCAGCATAGATATAATAGTGTTATAAACATCTTTTCTGAACTGTTGGGTAAGACTTGCAAGTTCATCTCTGTCCTGTGAGGTCTGTAACGTATATGAATATTCTTCAACAATTCTGTTAATATTTGCATTCAATGTGTGCTTTAAATCACCCAACGCAGGCAAATCTTTTAATTTTGCAAAGTTTTGCAACTTTGTAAAAATATCCATTTCTTCGATAAGCCTGTTTAATTTGGAAATACGTTGTTCCGTCTTAACATTCAAGTTATAGATACCGTTTTTAAGCATCTCAAAAGTTTCATCGAAAGCAGACGTATCAATCGACTGACCCTGTGCATCTTCAATACCGCCATTAACGGTTTCCTGTATTCGTGTGAATATATCAATAATACTTCTTCTTAAATTATCAGTAGTTTTTTCAACAGTTGTACCTAATATGGTCATATCATCTGATAAGTGCTGAACTGCCTCGTTAGAAACCGCATGCAACGATTTTTCAAGGTATTCCACACATTCTCTCATATTAGAGTTAACCTCTTCTATATCTTTTTTTACAGAATCAGTAGAGGCAATCCCTTGAGAATAAAGGGTATCAGTAGTATCTTTTAAGGTTATGGAAAGATTTTTTTCAATTTGATTTGTCAAATTAGCAACAACTGCCTGATCGATACCGGCATTATTTGTTAGAATTTCCAGCCTGTTAACTTTTTCTGTCAACTTTGCCATCAATTCTTTCAAACTACCGTTATAGATTTCATCAATATTTTGTGATAAACCTGCAAGTTCACGCTTAACCTCAAGAATATTTGTCTGAAGAATTGTATATTCATCCGTTGGTTTTTCTTTTTCATTGGACATTTCACCAACAGTTGTAACAAGCCCGTCAAGAGTCTGCAAAACATTATAAAACTGATTGTTGCAATCTTCTTCAGTCATCATGCCTGTCTTAACATCTTCAACAAGCCCTTTTACTTCCTCAAACTGATGTATTAAACTCTCAAGATTATCTGTATTAGCCATATTCAAACCATATCCCACATAAAAAATCTACTATAATGATTATATTTTACCATAAACCGAACTTTTTGACAGAGTGTTAAGGAGTTTTAAGGTAAATTATTGTTTAGCGGGCAACGAAGTTGCCCTTTAATGAATAGTGAATGGTGAATAGTGAATAGGAATTTGCAAGTAAACTTGCAAAATACAACAGCCGACGGCTGTTAAATTATTTAAACAAATCGGCTGGATTGCTTCGCTATCATGTGCGGGAGCGGGAGTT
>CAMHDG010000159.1 GCA_946183815.1 uncultured bacterium
AAGGAGAGGGGCTTTTAACGATTTATATATTTACCCCCGCTAAACAATAATTTACATTAACAAATATTAAGCAAATAAAAAAAAATAAGCAAAAAAATATTTTCTCACGTATTATAGGGGTGTAACAGTTTTGAAGGCAATTTATATGAATGTAGGTGTAAATGACAGTATAACTGCGTTATACAACTCACAACAAATAGCAAAACAGAACAATATGTCCGATAACAAAATCAGTAGTGCACCTGAGAATGTTAGCGTGAAAACATCAATGCCGACAAAGAAGGAAAAAATCAGAGTCGGAATTTGCTCTGCGTTAGGAGTTGGAGCGAGTTTAATGTTACTTGCAAAATTAAGCAAGGGGCACAACTACACAATAAACCCTTTAAAAATGTTCCGAGGATCTATAAAAGATTCTTACCTAGCCAAAACTGAATATAAAACCAAGCAAATTGTTACAATAGGTGCCGGCTCAATTCTGGGCGGACTCGCAGGCGGAGCAATATTTGGCAAAAAAGAGGATTCTCAAGCCAGATTGAGAGAAGGAATTGTTCAAATAGCAAACATCTCTGCTCCAATAGCACTTGTACAAGCGTTAAGTTGGGCAGGAAACACAGTTTCCGGCAAACTTATGCCAAACTGGTGCAATTCAAAGAATCTGCTTAAACAAGCAGTGACAAAATTGCCTGCGGCAGCAGGAGCAATGACAGGTCTTATCAGCGGTATGGTCATCGGGAATAAACTTTCCAACAAATTTAATGAAAAAGTGTTCCACAAAAAAGACGACAGACCGATAAAATGGGAAGATTTCTCTGCTCACGTTGACGATATTGGGGTTGCAGCGACTTTCGTTGCTCCTGATAACATTCTTACTAAAACAATATCAAGAGTAATACCTGCTGCACTGGTCGTTGCAGGATTTGAAACAGGCACTAAAAAAGAATCAGTGGAATAATATTAAAATAACAACTAAAATGTTATTATAACAAATATTAAGAAACTGAAAATTTTACTGGACTTATTATCTTGAAGTTATATCATTGAACTTGCAAACGAGATATTAAGACAGATAGTAATACACAAATAGTATGGGAAAGAAGCAAATGAGAATTAATAAAATTTTAGTAATTGCAGCAGCAATGATGCTGGCAATGCCTATCACAGCAAAAGCAGACGCTCCAATTAACACAAATGCTCCTGATATTTATAACCAGATGAACAGGCAACAGTTATTGGACATTGAACGACAGAAAAAAATGGTTAAACCTTTGGTTGAAGACGACCAAATTAATGAAAATTTTTCTATGGAAGTAGAAGAAAAAGATTACTTTAAGGATGGCGTTATCTATAACCCGCACTTTAAGGTAAACGAAATAATATGGGAAGGTAATACAAAAATTAAAAATGAATCACTTGATACTATTGCAGAAGAAGTAACAGGTCGAGAAGTTTATTTTGAAGATTTAGTCAGACTTGCACACAAAATAACAAAATATTATCAGGCAAAAGGGTTCTTGACAAGTTATTGTTTCATACCTTCACAAAATATCAAAAACGGTGTTGTAACAATGTGCATCATAGAAAGCAAAATTGACAACATTGAAATCGAAGGTAACCGTTGGGCTCGTAAATGGTATTTAAAAAATATCGTAATGGGCAAGAATGGTGTAAGACAAGGTGATGTTTTCAACGCAAAAGCACTACAAGGTGCATTAAGAGAAATCAACGAAGAAGATTATATAGAAGCGCAGTCAGTTGTATCTAAAAAAGATGATGCAACAATATTGCAACTTGATGTAAAAGACAGATTCCCGCTCAAATTCGACTTTGCTTGGGATGATTACGGAAGAAAATACACAGGTGCACAAAGAGCGAACTTCTTGCTTGGTATAGATAACTTAACAGGTATGGGTGACAAAATCTATGGTGGGACAGTTCTTTCAAGACGTGCTACAGGTGTTATGGCAGGGTACTCTATTCCTATCAGCCCATACGGAACAAGATTATCTTTTGACTTTTCTAACTCAAATATTAACTTAGGCGGACCTTATAAGTTCTTAAATGTAAAAGGTAAAGCACAAAGTTATGCAATAAGAATCTCTCATCCACTGATTGAAAACGCTAAAACAAGTTTAGTTGCGTTCACAGGAATAGATTTTGTTAAAGCAGAAACAACAGCAAGAGCAATCAATACAAAATTATCTGACTACCACTTGTACGTATTAAGATCAGGACTACACGGTGTAACCGATGACAAATATGGCCGATGGATTGGAACATTAGGTGCTGACGTTGGGCTTCCGGGGGCATCAGATGAAGGACATAAAGGACCGCAAGGTGTATTCTTTAAGTTTATTGCCGGTGTAACCCGTGTTCAAAGATTATTTGGAAGAACTCTTGGTATTGTTAGGGTAAATGGTCAATACTCACCAAACAGATTATATACGGCAGAACAAATGCAAATTGGTGGACCTTACACATTGAGAGGTTACCAACCTGCTGAACTTATCGGTGACTGGGGTATTACAGGTACAGTTGAATTTAGAACTCCTATCCCGGGGTTAAGACATATCTTACCTAACAAACTCAAATTCATTGACGATAAAGTCAGACTTGCAGCGTTCTATGACTTTGGTTTTGTTAAGGAACACTCTCACCTTTATGACTATCCGCAAAACTTCTTACACAGTGTAGGCTTTGGTTCATACATCAGCCTTACTGACTGGATGTCATTACAATTAGGTGTTGGTATCCCAATAGGTAAAAAATACTATGGTGAAAACAGCGCAAGATTTTATTTCGGTCTGAATTCAGAATTGGATAACTTGATACCTAAAAAACATCACCAAGAACAATTATAAAATATTGAATAAGGCATCAGGTTTGCTGATGCCTTATTTATAACTATCACATGACAAGAATGTAACAAAGTGTAAACATAAAAAAAATAAATAGCAAAAAAATTTTTTAGGTACGTTAAAACACATGTAACAAGATATATTCATTTAAAGGAGGAAATATAATGAAATTATTATCAATCAATGGAATTAAACAATTAGCAACAAAAGCAATTAGCCCTAAGAAAGCAGAAGTTGCTGCTGAAGCATCAATAAAAGATGGCGAAAGAATGATAGCAAACGGACAAGATGCTGCTGCTATCCAAGGTAGAGCAATGGTTAAGCCTTATGAAAAACCTCAAATGGAAAAGGCTAACTTAACAAAAGAAAACACTAAGGCTGCTTCAGGCGGTTCAGAACGTGACTGGGGCGATGGCTATGGCGATGATGACGTTGTTGGTGAATACAACGAAATGTACAATGCTTTATGGAACTAATCATCGAATAAATGTTAAAAGAAACACCCGCAAAAAGCGGGTGTTTCTTTTTATTGACATTATTGTAACAATATATTAACATAAACCCCGAAATTATTAAAGAAACACTAAATAATGCCGTATAAAATAATGAATACTCATGGAATTTTTACGGAGTTATGTGTAGTGTCTGAATTAGGATTACTGATACAAAAGAATAATATCACATGGGCACAAGTTGAGGCGTATCTGAAAGGTAAAGGAACAGATGCCTCTATAATAAGTTCTGTTCACAACGCCTTTGAGCAAGAAACTGAAAATATAAGTGGTAATAAGAGAACCCTTGATATTGGCTCTGACGGAAGAAGTATTTATGACTCCACGTACGATGATACATCACTTGAAGAAGCGGATAACATTTTTCAGGAGGCAGACCCAACCCAAAGACAAAACGGGAACAACACAGATATAGTATCAATATCCCAAAGGGATAAAGATATACTTATGGACGCAATAAACGGACTTACAGGAGGAAATGAACCTAAAGAAAAAGGCGGAACTGAAGCCCCACAAACCACACCTCAGCCATATTATCCACAGATAAATTTTGATTCAACCCCATTTAATTATGGTTCAATAACATTTGATAATCCATTTGGGATGTACGCTGCTCCCGATATAAACAGTTTTTCAATACAAATGCCGGGGTTTGATTTTTCAACAGGTACAACTTATGGCAATAACAATAATTTTGGAACAATCAATTTTGACTATACCCCATACACACCAAACTACAACCAACAACCAAGTTTCACGTATAACTTTGGGGATACGTTTCTTGATTCACCATTCTTAAATTATCCACCATTTGATTATAACAATCCTGTACCTGTAACACCAACCCCACCAAATGGAAACAATACCACCCCAATACAACCGAATGGAACAGAAGAAACCACTCATGAAAATGCAGAGATACCTCATGGGCAGAATAATACGAAACCGGAAGAGACAACTGAATATCCAAAAGAAGTACAAAAACTCATTGAAGGGTTAACCAGTGAAGATGCAAAATACACGGTTGAACAAGACAAAAAAGGATTTACAGTAACCGTCACATCAGCAAAAGCACTAGATTCAATCGGAGCAAACTCAATTACATACAGATTTGACAAAAAAGGTAAACTACGAACCCAAATAAACG
>CAMHDG010000160.1 GCA_946183815.1 uncultured bacterium
TGTTATCACAAACTGCTCTTCTTAAACCTGCTTTTAATTCATCAATAGTGATTGAATCAGGATCTTCAAAATATTTTTCCATTAAAGCATCATCTTCGCCTGCGATTGCTTCAACCATTTCATCTCTCATTTGTTTAGCCTTATCAGCCAATTCAGCAGGGATATCTTCTTCTTTAATTTCTGTACCTAAATCATTGGTGTAGATTTCAGCCTTCATAGTCATAAGGTCAACAAGACCAACGAATTTGTCTTCTGCACCGATAGGTAATTGGATAGGCACTGCGTTAGCACCTAATCTGTTTTTGATTTGATCTACAACTCTGAAGAAATCAGCACCGGTTCTGTCCATTTTGTTAACGAATACCATACGAGGTACTTCGTAACGGTTTGCTTGTCTCCAAACTGTTTCTGATTGTGATTGAACACCACCTACTGCACAGAATACAGCAACAACACCGTCTAATACACGCAATGAACGTTCAACTTCGATTGTAAAGTCAACGTGACCAGGGGTGTCGATAATGTTGATTTGGTGGTCTTTCCAGTATGCAGTTACAGCAGCAGACTGAATTGTGATACCTCTTTCTTTTTCTTGTTCCATAAAGTCGGTTACTGAAGCACCGTCGTGTGTTTCACCGATTTTATGGGTTTTACCTGTGTAGAACAAAATACGTTCTGTTGTTGTGGTTTTACCTGCGTCAATGTGAGCGGCAATACCAATGTTTCTTACTCTTTCTAATGGTGTTTGTCTTCCCATAATTCTTTTCCTTTATATTCTCTTATTTACTAATTGATAAAACGATATTATCTCTCACTATTATTATCTCATAAACATGTTTATGTTCAATGGGAAGGTAAATTATTGTTTAGGGGTAAATGATATAAATTGTTAAAAGCCCCTCTCCTTTGGAGAGGGGTTGGGGAGAGGGTTCAATTATTTATTAAACCAACTATTACTTACCCTCTCTCAAATTTCTAAATTCACTGCAAGCAGTTCATTAAGAAATTTCTCTCTCTCCAAGGAGAGACAAATCGGCTTCGCCGATAAACAATAATTTATAAAAAGAAAAGGGTTGAAATTTTCAACCCATACTATGCTTAATAATTTACCCCATATATTAAATCTTTTTCATATTCCTGCATATTCCTGCAGAAACAGATAATAAGTTATGTTTATAATAGTGTATGTTTATTTAAAACCTCTAAAAATATA
Source organism: uncultured bacterium (assembly GCA_946183815.1). GTDB lineage: Bacteria > Cyanobacteriota > Vampirovibrionia > Gastranaerophilales > Gastranaerophilaceae > UBA2883. The sequence goes on from CAMHDG010000160.1 coordinate 1,214, forward strand.
ATTTGCTATTTAATATAAAAATTTAGTATAAGATATTATTGTAAAAATTATACTTTTTTGCGGGGATTGAAATTTTGTAAAAATACGTTAATAATATTATTAGAAAGATTATAAGAGGTTTATATGAGGCGAATTATATATATTTTTTTAGTGCTATCAATAATGTTTGTGTCAATGCCGATGGCAAATGCTTTTAGCGTAAGCGGAAGAGTTTCTCCTGCTTATACAATGAACAGGGCAAGGTTTATGCCTAACAACAATATTTATGCAAACAGGTATATGAATCAAAAAAGGTACATTTATTCTCCTCAACAAGCAAGATATAATGGGTACAGAACGGGGATAGAAGGCAACGGGTATAATAATACGTATTATTACAACCGTTACAGAAGATAATAAAAAGAGAGTCGGTTAGCCGACTCTCTTTTTTACTTATATTATGAGTTATAATTATTCTTTTGGTTCAGAATTTTCTGTTGTTTCAGGTTCAACCATTAAGTCAATCTTCCCTTGTTCAACAATAGAGTCTTCACTTGGTGTTTCGTCTAAATCGTCACCTTCGTGTCCTTTTTCAGGGTTAACGATTTTTTCTACTGAAACTACACTGTCATTATCAACAAGGTTTTGAGCCCTTACACCTGTTGCAGGACGACCTTGTTGAGAAATTGAGTTAGCCTTAATTCTTGTAACGATACCGTTTGCAGTAACCATCATAACCTCGTCATCCTCTTCAACGATAGTTAAGGCAACAAGTCTTGATGTACTTGATTTGAATTTAGCAGCGATAAGACCTAACCCGCCTCTGTTTTGGCTTCTAAATTCTGATAATTTTGTACGTTTGCCAAAGCCGTCAGATGTTACAACAAGCAAATCAGCATCATAAGTAGATGGAACAATATCACAGCCGATAAGTTTATCGCCTGAACGTAATTTCATTGATGTTACCCCTCTTGCACTTCTGCCTAGCGGTCTTAAATCAGAAATAGGGAATCTTATTGCCATACCGCAAGATGTACCGATAATAATTTCATCGTTAGGGTTAGCAAGTTTTACCCAGTTAAGACTATCACCTTCAACAAGGGATATTGCTATAATACCGTTTCTTCTTATATTTGCAAAGTTGCTCAATTCAATTCTCTTGATAGAGCCTTGTTGAGTTAACATAATTAAGTTTACGTTAGGGTCAAAGTTACTTACAGGAACAACTGCAGTAATTGATTCGTCTTGACCGATTGGCAAGCAGTTTACGATAGGTAATCCTTTTGCCTGACGACCGCCTTCAGGGAAATCATATACATTTAGACTATATACTACCCCTTTTGATGAGAAGAACAATACTTTATCGTGCATCATTGCCGTAAAGAAATGTGCTATATCGTCATCGTCTTTGGTCTTCATACCGCTCTTACCACGAGTTGCTCTGTTTTGACGTTCAAATGTATCAAGACTGATACGTTTCAAATAACCCTGACGTGTAATAAATACTGCCATTGGTGTATTTGGTGTCAAATCTTCAATAGTAACCTCGCCTTGTTCAGGTAAGATTTGAGTTTTTCTGTCATCGCCATATTTTTCTTTATCTTCGAGCAGTTCTTGTTTGATAATATTAAGAACTTTTTGTCTGTCTGCAAGAATTGCCTCGTATTCAGCGATTTTCTTTTGTAATTCTTCGTATTCGTTTTTGATTTTGTCTTGTTCTAATCCTGTCAATCTTCTTAATTGCATTTCAAGGATAGCGTTTGCCTGATCAACATCAAGACCAAACCTTGTCATTAAGCCTGTACGAGCCTCGTCAGTAGTTTTTGATTTTTTGATAAGTTCTATAACTTCGTCTAATGAACCTAAAGCAATCAATAAACCTGCCAAAATATGTGCTCTCATTTTTGCTTTTTTAAGGAAGAAGATAGTTCTTCTTGTAACAATTTCAACCCTGTGGTCAACAAATTCGCTTAATACTTGGTGAAGGTTAAGTAATCTTGGCTGTTGACCGCAAAGAGTAACCATGTTAACCCCGAAAGTTGTTGATAATTGAGTGTATTTGAATAAATTATTTTTAACAACATCAGGGTTAGCGTCACGTTTAAGTTCAATAACTATTCTCATACCGGTACGGTCTGATTCGTCACGCAAATCGGAGATACCGCTGATTTTTTGTTCTTTAGCCAAATCAGCAATTTTTTCAATAAGCTGGGCTTTATTAACCTGATAAGGAATTTCAGTAACAACGATAGCGGTTCTTGACTGACGACCGTTTCCGCCTGCAATTTCTTCAATAGTGGCAACAGAGGACATTTTAATAGAACCACGACCTGTTTCATAAGCCTGTTTTATGTCATTTAGACCGATAATTGTTGCTGCGGTAGGGAAATCAGGGCCTTTAATATGCTCCATCAACCCTTCTACTGTAATTTGAGGGTTATCAATTAAAGCAATAGTCCCATCTACAACCTCGCATAAATTGTGTGGAGGTATATTTGTTGCCATACCAACGGCGATACCTGAAACACCGTTCAAAAGCAACATTGGTAATCTTACAGGAAGAACGGATGGCTCTTGTAATGAACCGTCAAAGTTTGATACAAAATCAACAGTTTCACAGTCGATGTCAGCAAGCATAGATTGGGTAATCTTATGCATACGAGCCTCGGTATAACGCATAGCGGCAGCCCCGTCACCGTCAACCGAACCAAAGTTCCCGTGACCGTCAACCGTTAAATATCTTGTGTTGAAGTCTTGTGCCATACGTACAAGCGCATCATATACAGAACTGTCACCGTGAGGGTGGTATTTACCTAATACTTCACCAACGATACGTGCGCACTTTTTGAATGGTTTATCAGGTGTCATACCTAATTCATTCATTGCAAAAAGTATTCTTCTGTGAACAGGTTTTAAACCGTCACGAACATCAGGTAACGCACGACCTACAATAACTGACATAGCGTAGTCTATGTAGCATTGTTTCATCTGTTTATTAATATCAACAGGAACAATTTTCCCGTCTTCAAACATATTTTGTTGAGCCAAAATCTTTCTCCTTATTCCCCTATTATATAATACCATGATAGCATAAACACTTGTCATGTAAATAGTTTTAGGGGAAGGAGTTAATATAAATTATTGTTTAGAGGCTTTGCCTCTAAACAATAATTTACAGTGACTAGGTGATTAAGTGATTAAGTGACTAAGCAAGCCGATTTTTAATCGGCAATAATACTTTGGCTTTTAGCCAAATTCTCTTAATCACTCAGTCACCTAGTCACTTAAT
>CAMHDG010000161.1 GCA_946183815.1 uncultured bacterium
TTTGAGATTTATTTATATTAATTTTATTATCCATTATAGCCCTCCACTTGTTTTGGGAAAACAATTATTTTATTCAAATATCCATAATCAGTATTTTCGACAAACAGTGTATCTTCACTGTTATCGCTACAAACCTTTAAACCGTAGGTATAAATGGCAAAAGGTTCGTCATCAGGTACAACAAAAGCATCTGTAAAAGCAGGCGGAAGATTAAAAGTAACTTTTGATTTAAAATTGGAATTAACACACAATTCACTACCCACAAGTTGCCTTTGGCTATTTTTAACTGCAAAATAAACGGAATAATTTTTGTCTGTATTTATTCCATCAACAATAACACTCCCGCTATCACCCTGATGGATAAATATAGTACCTTTTTCATCAATATCAAGCGACATAACCAACCTCCGATAATTTTTGTCTTAACACATTTATTTGAGAATTATAGTAATCAAGCCAGGTCTGACCTGTAATTTCATCTTTTACAGACGGCTCACAAACCGCACGAATACGTTTTTCGTCAAGTGTTTTTATCTGCTCTAACAACGCATTTATTTTATCTTTTTTCTCCTGTTCAATAAGATAATTTTCGTATTCATCACTTAAAAGATAGTCTGAATAGAGCATCTCATCTTTTCCTAAATTTCCCAAATCAGAAACAACAGATGTTTCAAGAGTATCTAAATTAATTTTTAATTTACCCCTGTAATCAGGTAAAATATTCCAGAATTGACCGTTAAAAACTGCCGCTTCGTTATCCTTCAAAGGCGGTGGCAGAACATCGGTAGAACAGGCAGGGAACAAATATTCACCTGATTTAAGCGGGTTCTTTTGTGGTTGAATTTCTTTTATAAACTCTTTTGTAACCTTATCATACACAAATCTTTTCATTATTCTTCTCCTCCTGTTCTGAATTTAATAATAAAATTAAGTGCTAACGCAGGCGGTTGGACAATGTTACAGTCATCAGAATAAATTTCGTTATATGTTGATGCATCGAATGTCATCAACGGGTTAGAAGACGACCTATCGTGCCCATGTCCCCAACTGCCGCCCTTTTTACCTGATGCAAAAGCACCGCTTACCGCACTTGCTCCTTCTGTACCCGCAAGTCTGAACTGACCCTTTATATTTGGAAGTTTTGAGGTTAAGTAAGACAAATAATTTTCACTATCAGCACCCCAAAGTGTTTTATTAACCAAGTCGGGCAGATAAAAATTTGCACTGTCATCAGAGCCAAAATTTGTACCAATAACCCTAAATAATTCGGGGAATTCTTCTCTTAACAAAACAGATCCGTCACAGAGAAGAAAATCTTCCGGAATATCGCTTTGTACAGACGGAATAATCATCCCAACATCAATAAAAGATGAGCGATAACCATTTATAATATCTATTGCTGTATAAATAGAGGTAACACTTTGTGCGATAGAGTCCATATTATTACTTAATGTTTGAGAGAGATTAACAATCTCATTTTCAAGATATTTAAAATTACTGTTAACATCTTTTGAAGATGCAACAGAACCATAACTAAATTCAATTAATCCCATAATTATTCCTTTCCGCCAATAATGACATCATAAATTTTATCTACTTTTTTCTGCATATCAGATATTTGAGATTTAAGATTATTCGATTCCTCTTTTGTCATATATTTTTGAGAAACAGTTTCTAATATCTGCCTATGCTGAATTTCCAATTCTCTCGGGGTAACAAAAAGGTTATACTGAAAAAACATAACGAACACTATCAGTATAATTGGGGCATAACGGGTAATTAATTCTTTGTCCATAAAGACCTCCGTAAAATTAATAATTGTACCTTATCTGCTGTTTTCATAAGCGGAATATATTTTTCAGATATTGCAAGTGAATGTTGCAAATCAAACTTTAAAGCATTTAATTTATAGTTCAACAACCTAATTTCTTTTTTCATACTAAAAAAATGTCTGAAACAACCAAACATAAAACCACCTCCATACATTTATATAAAAAAATAACCCTAGCGGGTTATTTATTTTATCCTATTTCCTATTTTCCTGTCCTTTTTTTTTCCTATATCCCTAATTCGCTTTCCTTTTATTTACCCTGTCCTGTTTAGTTTTTTATTTAACCTGTTTACCTTAATTTTCCTGTTTTCGATTTAGTTTCTTTGCTTTTACTTTTGGAGTTTTATTTTACCCTTATACCCTAATTTCTTCCTGTTGTTTTTCCTATTTCCTTATCCTTGTTCTTTATTTAGCGCTTTGTATTCTTATTTATCTCTATGCTATAAAGTTTGTTCCGAATCGGTTAGAGCCGTAGAAGAAAGATTCCTGCATAACCTGTTTAAAGTTTTTCTTTCTTACCGATTTGTTGCCAACTTTCGTGTTGGCTATATCATCTTTGGCTTTGGTGTAATACTCCGATGCAACCGATGCCATAAATACACTTTGCGGTAATACCTGCTTGAGAGTATTGTTTACCTGAACACCTGCGTAGTCAGAACCGCCATCAATCCCGTCAAGAAAATCTGCAACCTTATTTGATAATTCTACTGTATCCTTATTTTTTTCAGCGTTGTATTTCGCAACAACATCAGCAAATAATAATGCCATATCTTGCTCTCCTGGGGTGAATTGTATGTGGCTAAAATTTGTTTGGTTAACCACAGAATTTTGTAATACTCTCTATAATTTTTTTAAAAGTTTAAATCTCTCTTATGTATATATAAAGTATATACTCTTTAAAAAATTGCCTTTTGGGTTGTGCATTTATTAAGTTTTGTTAAGGGGTAAATTATTGTTTATCTGCGAAGCAGATATATCTCTCCTTGGAGAGAGAGAAATTTCTTAATGAACTGCTTGCAGTGAATTTAGAAATTTGAGAGAGGGTAAGTAATAGTTGGTTTAATAATTGAACCCTCTGTCCAACCCATCTCCAAAGGAGAGGGGCTTTTAACGATTTATATATTTACCCCCGCTAAACAATAATTTACCAAAGTTTTGTAGGGTGGGTAAAATAAAATTACCCACCAATTTTGCAAATAACAAATCCTTTAAAATTCAACCCTAATTTCTTATTTCCGTCACAAAATTATACCAATAAACATAGTGCAAATTACATAAAGAACTTTTCAGATCTAAATCTTTCAGGAGAAGCAGAGTTTACTTTTTCGTTAATAATTTGGGAGTATTTTACAACCCCTTGGGCATCTTCGGGTTCAACAATAAATGCTCTTGGAGTTTTGAATTTTGGCATAAACGGTACAAAATCAGCAAAAGCATCAAGGCTTCTGAAATTCTTTCCGAATATTACATCTCTAAACTCTTTTACAGGGTTTTTATAGGTATATTTTGGATCTTTTTTGTCATAAGCAAAGTCCATAAAATTAAACTCTTGTTTTTCCATATCAACAAAGGTATTATTTGTATGCTGAAAATCAATATGGAAATTTTTAGGTGAAACGATAAAGCCGACAGCATCATCATACGACTGTTGCGGAATATCCGCAGTATCTTTTAAAGATTTAACGTAACTTTCAGAAAAAACCTTATATTTTTGATAAAATTCTTTACCTTTTACCACCTCAAACGGTGCTGAGCCTTCGCCTAATGCGTTAGCAGAAATTTCACTAACACCATTTTTAAACATCTCAAGACACTTAACGGCAGCAGGCTGTCCGTAATTTCCTTTTACATAACCATAAAGAAAAGAAAAATTATTCAACATATCGACATCAGGGTTTTTAAAATCATCAAACCCCATCATAGAAAGCAGCCTTTCGCCACACTCATTTGCGGGGTGTTCGCCCGTAACTTTTCTCAACACCATAATTTTATCCGGCTGGGCAAACGCTTCAAGAGCGGATATACTGTTTTTGCGTGCAATCGTTGAAGATTTAGATGTCACGAAATAGAGAGGCAAACCTAAATGTTTATTTTGGGTAATTGCAGAATCGTAGGCAATAGGCACTAATTCCAAATCTTTTGGTAATTTATCCATCTTATCCAGTGCGGTTTTCTCAACACGCAGAACTAAATCGCTATGATTAGGCACAGAAAAAACAAGTGCATCTTTCCCGATAGCATCTGTTTTTTTATGAGAGGTGTCAAGGATCAGTCCGTGTAAATCTTCCGCTATTTGAACACGAGGTTCTTTAACCATAGGTACTGCTTTTTTTACCGCCTCAAGTATTGGATTAGACTTTAATTTTGGCGATTTTTCCGCAGATACAAAGGTATCATAAGATTTATCAAGCATAGAATGATAAACCGTTGAAAAATTTTTTGCGGTATCAAAATTTATATGCCTGCATATATTAGCACTATTATGTAAATTAACACACACCATAACAGTTATATAAAGTATCCATAATCAAAAAAATTGCCATCACCTCACAAATCATTACAAAATATTAAGGGAGTAAATTATTGTTTATCTGCGAAGCAGATATATCTCTCCTTGGAGAGAGAAAAA
>CAMHDG010000162.1 GCA_946183815.1 uncultured bacterium
TTAGTTCGTGGAATAGTACATCTTTAAAATAATTTTTGTTTGAAAAATCGTTTATCGTCAGTTCATTATTGTCGTATGTTCCACCCTGATCAATTTTGTTGTTTAGTTTAACAAATTTCAATTCTGCAAGTCTGGACATATATAATTCTCTAATTCCGTCAGGAAAGTCTTTCAATTCGTCCATTAGTTCATTTGCATAAGTCATAAATTTATAAATTCTTTTTCTGTTTTCGACACTTAATAATTTATCATATCGGTTGTCAAATACATCTAATTTGTAAAATGTGTTTATGAAGTTGTCTGCAGTTAATATTTTTTTATCTGTTTTTAGCATCGACCCGTTCGATGTAAAATAACTTGTTTCTAAATCGTCAAGTTTGCCATCGTGGTTTAAGTCGAATATTTCATATCCTTTTTTTATATTTCCGTTTTCGTCAACTAAATCATTCATATTTACACTGTTTTTTTCATCAGAAAAAAGTGCTTTTATTTCAGGGGTAATATATTCGTTCCCGTCAGAATCTTTCAGAGAGATTCTCTGTATTTCTTCGATTGCCCATTTTGTTTGAGAGGCATCAGTTTCTTGTGATGTAATTTCGTTTGTTGGCTGACTTTCAACGCTTTTATTATTGCCTGTAATAATAATATCATCGCCAACTGCTCCCTCAACTTGTGTCGGGAACATTTCATAATTTTGTTTTACTTGCGCACACTCACTTGATTGTCTTGGGTAATCTGTAACCGTACGAATTTCTGTTTGTTGAACTTTTTTTGTCATATCGGCTTATTATAAAAACTAATCTATATACTATAATACCACTTTTTACAACAAATTTAACAACAAAAAGCGGTGTCCTTACAAACACCGCTTTTAATAAATATCGTTTATTCCTTTATTTTCTACACTCCGCAAAGGGCAACATCTTTTGCAAGTTGTTTGTAGTAATCATTTTCTTGTTCAAATTTATATCCAAAGTTGAACAGGTCAGATTCTTTAAGTTGTGGAGTCATGATTTGTAACCCGATAGGCATACCGTCAGAATCAAATCCTGCAGGAACGCTCATTGCAGGGATACCGACAAGGTTTGCTGAAATTGTTGCAATATCTGTCAGATACATAGCAAGCGGATCAGCGGTTCTTGCACCTAATTCAAACGCTGTGTTAGGACAGGTTGGAGAAATCAGGGCATCAACTTTGCTAAATGCTTGTGCAAACTCGTCTGCAACGAGTCTTCTCATTTGTTGTGCTTTTTTATAGTATGCGTCATAATAACCTGAACTTAAAGCATAAGTACCTAACATTATTCTTCTTTTTACCTCATCGCCAAAGCCCTCTGCTCTTGATTTGCAATACAAATCAATAAGGTTTTCAGGGTTAGCGGTTCTGTGACCGTATCTTACACCGTCAAATCTTGCTAGGTTAGAACTACATTCTGCTGTTGCCAAAATGTAATAAATACCGATAGAATATTTTAGTTTTGGTAAAGAAACCTCTACAACTTCTGCACCCAGCGACTTATAAACCTCAACGGCTTTTTCTATCGCTTTTTTGACATCGTCTGAAACTGCATCTGTCATAAGGTCAGTAATTAAACCAATTTTTTTACCTTTTAAATCATCATTCATGTGACCTGCGAAATGTTCAACAGGAACATCAAGTGATGTTGAATCGTGCGGGTCATGACCTGAAATAACTTCAAGCAATAGTGCTGAATCTTCAACTGTTCTTGAGAAAGGCCCGATTTGGTCTAATGAAGATGCGAAAGCAATAAGACCATATCTTGATACTCTGCCGTAGGTTGGTTTCATCCCGACAACACCGCAGAAACTTGCAGGTAATCTGATGCTTCCGCCTGTGTCAGAGCCAAGTGCAAGAGTTGCTTCGCAAGATGCGACAGACGCTGCTGAACCGCCTGAAGATCCCCCGGGAACTTTGTTTAAATCCCAAGGGTTGTGAACCTTTTTGAATGCAGAGTTTTCGTTTGACGAACCCATTGCAAATTCGTCAAGGTTTGCTTTTCCCACAATCGGAATACAGTTGTCTAATAATTTTTGAGTAACTGTTGCGTTGTATGGTGAAACAAAGTTTTCTAATATCTTGCTTGATGCGGTCGTTTTTGAACCAATTAGATTCATATTATCTTTTAATGCAAGAGGAACACCTGCTAAAAGCGGCAATTTTTCCCCTTTTGCAACCATATCATCAACTTTTTTTGCTGTTTCAAGTGCAATTTCATCTGTTGTTGAATTGAATGCACCTAATTTTTCATCAATATTTTTAATTCTATCTAACGCAGCCTGTGTGAGTTCTGTTGCAGTGATTTCTTTGTTTGCTATCATTCTGCTTTGTTCTGCTGCACTCTTTTGTAAAATTTCTTTCATTATATTTCCCTCTTTGTCTATATATTTAGATTATATCAGAAACAGGGGTAAATACAAATGGGCTAAATTTATTATTAAGTGCTTCTGCCTCTGCACAATGTTTTCCCCGTTTGCTTGAAAATTTCCCTTTAGCGAATAGAATAAAATAGTATAAACACTAGGGAATATTGATAACAACTAAATTATAAATCCCGCAATTTGAAATGTAGGTAATATTATGAATAAAGAAAATATCAGAAATATCGCAATTATTGCGCACGTTGACCACGGAAAAACAACACTTGTTGACTGTATGTTAAAACAAAGCGGAGTGTTCAGGGATAATCAGCAAGTTCAGGAACGTGTTCTTGACAGTAACGATTTAGAAAAAGAAAGAGGGATTACAATTCTTTCAAAAAATATATCTATCAACTATAAAGGGGTAAAAATTAATGTAATCGACACCCCCGGTCACGCAGACTTTGGAGGCGAGGTTGAACGGGTATTGGGCATGGTTGACGGGGCATTGCTTATTGTTGATGCTGCCGAAGGTCCTATGCCTCAAACAAGATTTGTATTATCTAAAGCATTGGAGTTAGGCATAAGAATTATTGTTGTTATAAACAAAATTGATAAGCCTGCTGCTGATGTCGATTCTACATTGGATAAAGTGTTTGACTTGTTTACAGAATTGACTGACAGAGAAGATTTAATAGACTTCCCATACATTTACGCAAGCAGTCTAAACGGTTATGCAGTTAAAGAGGTTGAGGACGAACCAAAAGATATTACTCCTCTGTTAGATTGTATTTTAGAAAATATTTCAGCCCCAACAGGTGATGACAGTCTTCCGCTTCAGTTTCAGGCAACTACTCTTGATTATAATGAATACGTTGGCAGAATTGTCACAGGCAGAATTATTAACGGGACAATAAAATCTCAACAACAGGTTTCGTTATGCAAGGCAGACGGAACAACTGAACGTGGAAAAATTGCAAAGTTGTACGAGTTCAAAGATTTAGGTCGTGAGGAGTGCGAAGAAGCAGAAGCAGGTGATATTGTCGGTATAGCAGGTTTTCCGGATATCCAAATAGGTGAAACTATTTGCGAAATAGGGAAGGAAGAACCATTGCCTTTAATTAAAGTTGATGAACCTACTTTGCAGATGAATTTTTCCGTAAACGACAGCCCGTTTGCAGGCACAGAGGGTAAATTTGTAACCAGCCGTCAGTTAAGAAAAAGACTGTATAACGAACTGGAAAAGAACGTTAGTTTGAGAGTGGAAGATACTGACAGCACCGACTGTTTTAAGGTGAGCGGTCGTGGTGAGTTACACCTTGGTATTTTAATCGAAACGATGAGGCGTGAAGGTTATGAGTTTCAGGTTTCAAAGCCTGAGGTTATTTACAAAACCATTGATGGTGTTCAGTGTGAACCGTTTGAAAATCTTATTATTGATACACCTGAAGAAACAGCAGGAACTTGTATTGACAGATTATCAGGAAGAAAAGCAACTATGCTTGAGATGAACAACGATAACGGCAGAACAAAAATGAGATTTTCTATCCCCGCAAGAGGCTTAATCGGGTTTAGAACAGAGTTTATCCGAATTACACGTGGTGAAGGTATAATGTATCATACTTTTGAAGATTACAAAGAAATGGTAGGTGATATCCCTAAACAGCGTTCAGGCTCAATACTTGCTCACGAAACAGGTGAGGCAGTGCCTTATGCCTTGGCTCAATATGAGGACAGGGGCGTGTTCTTTATTACTCCTCATACAAAGGTTTACAGAGGGATGATTATTGGTGAAGGTAATAAAGCACAAGATATTGCGGTTAATATTTGTAAAACTAAAAAACTAACAAATATGCGTAGTTCAACCGCTGATGTTATGGTCACATTACAGGCTCATAAAGAACTTTCTCTTGAGGACTGCATGGAATATATCGGCGATGACGAACTTTTAGAGGTTACACCTGAAAATATCAGAATGAGAAAAGTGAACCTTGTTAAGTTTGGGAGTATTTAAGTAAATTATTGTTTAGCGGGGGTAAATATATAAATCGTTAAAAGCCCCTCTCC
>CAMHDG010000163.1 GCA_946183815.1 uncultured bacterium
TCTCTCTCCAAGGAGAGATATATCTGCTTCGCAGATAAACAATAATTTACCCCCCCTTGCCCAAATCAATAACAAGGTGTATATTAATGAATATTGGGATATTACCCTAACGATAGTTGAAAGGATTTTTTGTATGAAGAAATTATTATTATATTTGTCTATTGCATTTTTATTCATAATCGGCTTAAACCACAGAGTAGTTGCTGATGTGCCTGTTACAGAGGTTAGAGCAAGCCATATTCTTGTAAATAATTATTATCAGGCAGAACAAATAAGAAAAAGTATTATTGACGGTGAAGGCTCGTTTGAAGAATACGCAAAGATGTATTCAAGTTGTCCATCAGGTCAAAAAGGCGGAGATTTAGGCTATTTCAGACGTGGTCAAATGGTGCCTCAATTTGAGGTTCAGGCATTTAACCTCCCTGTCGGTGAAATATCAAAACCGGTCTGGACACAGTTTGGATGGCACTTAATAAAAGTAACTGACAGAAGATAGGGGTAAATAGGGGTAAATAGGGGTAAATATTTATTCAGCACCAATATCTGCGATTTTGTCCTATCCGTTATAAACGGCTGTCGGGAACTGAAATTTTCACGCTCTCGGGAAGGTTTTGCAACAATCCAAAATAAAATTTACCCAAAATAAAAAGGTCAAGTAAGGGGTACTTGACCAAAATAAACGGTTTGATTTAATTTTCTCTAGTTTTTTGAAAAGGTTTGTATATGTATATTTTCCCTACCACACGCCACTTAAGGCTTTGGTTTAATGTATATTTTCGAGTCTTGGGGTAAATAAATTACAAAGATTTACCCAAATTTAGCCTTATTTACCAATTTCTGTTGCACGAGAAGCCATCTGTCTTGTGATATTGATAACCGCAAGGTTGGCTTCGTACGCACGTTGTGCCATAACAGCATCCGCCATATCAACCATAGCATTTACGTTTGATGAACGAATATAACCGTTAGCATCTGCGTCAGGGTGTCCTGGGGCATAGAGTTTTTCACCCATTGTAGGATCTTCTACAACTCCGTTAAATACTACACCACCTTGCAAATAAGGTAATGTTCCAACACCAAAGACATCGTTTTTCATCTGGGTCAATACCCCTCTGAACGATATGTCTTCTGTTGCATTCAAAATTGGAATTCTTCTTACGTAGTTTGGGGTGTCGATATTCGCAATGTTCTTTGCGTGAATATCCATTCTCAAACCGTGTGCTTTTAGTGCGTTTGCTCCAATATTTATGGATTCCATTATACCCATTATGTACCACCTACTTTCCTACGTTTATTACAGTTTTCATTTGAGTGATAATGTTTGACATCCTTCTTGTTGCCATTGTGTACATCAAGGAGTTTTTTTGCATTTCTGTCAACTCTTGAGCAGGATTGATTTCTACATTCTGCTCATAATCAAACATCGGTGATGGACCGAGTTTTTGCGCTAATTTTGTTTCTAAAGATGCCGTTGCGCCACCTACATATTGGCTAAAATCTATATCACGTCTTACATACCCGGGGGTATCCACGTTAGCCAAGTTTGAACCTAACGCTCTTTGTCTTTGAGCGATAAGATCAAGTGCAAGTGATGTTTTTCCAACGCAACCCAGTGCTGCCCAACTCATTAGTTAAACCCTCCAAAGTTTATTACTCTCTAATATTGATACCTTTGTTATACATATCGTCTGCTACTTTTAACAAACGCATACTCGCAATCATTGATGCGTTAAGACGTAACATTTCATTTACTGCACCATATACATCAACATTTGAGTTTTCGATTGCATTTTGTCTGAAAGAACGGTGATTTTGGATAAGTTCCGGCTCACCTGAATCTTCTGTCGCAATCATTTTGTTATTCACACCCTGTTGTAATCTTTCAGGGTTTGGAAATCCCACCAAAGGTATTGTTCCAACTCTTGTTGGTAACCCGCCTGCCTCATCATAGGTATAAACATCACCGTTTGGTCTTACTGAAAATTTATACACATTAGCAGGAATTTTTATCCCACCGCCGACAAGCCAGCCGTCTTTGGTGTACATATAACCGTCTTTACCCTGAACAAAAGAACCGTCACGTGTGTATTGAACATCACCGTCTTCTGATGTAACAGGGATATAACCGTTACCCTCTATTGCTATATCATAAGGGTTTTCGGTTATTCTTATTGAACCTTGCTTACAGTCTGTTCTTTGAGCCCCTGTAACGTAGCCGTCTTCTCTCAACATTTGTTCAAATCTTATAGATTTGTAACCATAAGTGTTGTAGTTAGCAAGGTCGTTACCAACATAGCCGAGTTTATCAAATTGTGTTGTGGCGTTATTTATTGCTTTTCTTACAATCGCCTGTGCATTAAACATCATAATTTAAACCCTCCTATGATGCTGAACCCAACTGGCTTACTGCCTTTTGGATGTTAGTGTTTTGCATAATAAATATTTGTCTGTTCGCTTCAAACGCTCTTATCGTAGGCATTACTGCCAAGAACTCGTTTTGTAAAGATACGTTTGAATACTCGTTGTAGCCTTGTTTTACATCAGGGTGCATAACTGCAATTCCTGTTGAATCAACAACCCCCATTGTCGCTACATATTCTAATTTTCTTGTTTGAGGATTAAACACACTCAAACGACCCTTTCGGTCTATTTTTATCTGTTTTAAATCGTCAGGCACAAACGGTAATCTTATAGGAGTACCGCTGTCTGACAAAACCTGTCCGCTTTCAAGATTTAAGAGGTTACCCTCTTTATCTAACTGAAATCTTCCGTCACGTGTCAGTTTAACCCCTTCCGGTGTGTTAATCTGAAAATATCCTTTTGTTGCAATAGCAATATCCAGCGGCCTTTCTGATATCTGAATACGACCCACCTGTTCATCAACATTTGTTGAGATACCATGCACCCCTAAATATTCGGTAAATGATGAAACAACCGCCTGCTTCCTCTGGTATCCGACTTTATCGAACCCTGTAACATTTTCGTTTGTAATACCTAACAATTCATTAGATACCTGCATCGCTCTGATGGATGCCCTTATACCCGGCTCACAATACCTGATACCTGTGCTGATTTTCATGTTTTACCTCTCTTATATGTTAGTTAAACAAATTAAACCGTTCTATTTGGTTATCGGTGAATAATATAACAACCTTTAAACCCTTTACACGTTTTTCGTCTGTTTGGATGACTTTGTTATCTTTTTAACGATTTTTTTTATAAAGTCAATCAAAAAGAGAGGACTATTCATAAAGTTAACAAAAAAATAACAGGTTCAGAGAACCTGTTATCTTTCTATAAATCGTTTTATATTAAACTTCTTCTGCTAATATTTCTTCAGACTCATCTTCCTCTGCAACTGTTTCAACTACGTTACGGATAGAACCTTTATCAGAAGATAGAGATTTATCTTTGAATTTCTTAACTTGTCTGTCTAATTTATCAGCGACCAAATCAATACTTGCATACATAGATTCATCTTCAGAAACCTCTACGTGAATGTTTTTACCATTCAATTTGCAGGAAACCTCTGCAATATATTTACCTGATGCAGAAGGGTTTTTGATTACAGTCAAAATAACGTCAATCGCTGTAATTTGATCGTAATGATTTGCTACTTTACCTAATTTTTCTTTCACATACGCTTTAATAGCATCTGTAATTTCGATGTTTTTACCATTTACGTGAATATGCATTTAAGCCTCCTAATAATCTACCATATCCATTATACAACACTTTTTAATATTTTTAAAGAGTTGGTGATAGAAAATTTAAAATTTTACTATTATATTAATCCTCGATAAATTGAGGTAAATCGATGTCAGGTGCGCCTATAACCCTGACCAATTCAAGCACAGATGCTTTCATCTGACATTTTTGATAATTCCCGCTAAAGAAATCGTTGTAAAAACAACCTTCACAATTACAACCACGTTTATAGCATTCGATAGCCGTCGCTGTCCATCTGCGTACTGCAACTGCTCTCCCCATATCACGACTTCTGAACAATTTATCCTCCAAAATTATATAATCAATTATTCTTTAAATATCAACTATCCCGAGAGCATCTCCGATGTCCCACTAGGTATTGCTCTCTTATATTATCCATTATATAGATTAAGTCCCTTATTACAAGAGGTTTGTAAACGATTATTACAAGTGTTTTAAATACACGTAAACCTACATTATTACTACCATGCGGGTTTATAAAATTCTTGAACATGAGATTATGACATGGTTTGCATGGTATGACAACATGGAAAGCCATGCATGGTGCATGTTTTCATGATTTAAAAAATGATTAAGTTTTGTAAAAATGTTGGCATGTTTCCAGTTCTCATGCCCGTTTTAAAAAGCAAGGGTTAGGTAAATTATTGTTTAGCGGGCAACGAAGTTGCCCTTTAGTGAATAGTGA
>CAMHDG010000164.1 GCA_946183815.1 uncultured bacterium
ACTTGGAGTCTTTAATATTTGTAGTCGTTGATGTATTGAAGGTTGTCTGTGTTTTTGCGGCACTGACAGCAATAAGACCTGCCCCAGAACCGTCAGAAGATTTAATATCCATTGTATTTGCCGAAGTATTTTTTATAGACAAATTATTATTTTTAACAGACGCATCTGTTTTTAAACCTATAATATTTAGGGTAGATGAACCCGTAAGATTACTTGTACTTCCCGAATCATTGACAGAAATAAGCACCGAACCGTTACCGGAGGATTTACTCAAAATAGCGTTTCTTACCGTACTCATATTCACTTTAGTTTCGTTTGCATCAAATTTTCCACCGATTGTACCTGTTGTATCTGCTTTAAGGTCTGTATCAATTCTAATTCTTCCGCCACTTGCGAGCAAACTAAACCCAAAAGCACTTAAATCTGAATATGTATTAGAAATATGCTCTGCGTTTATAGTTGCATTTTGATTAACTGTATTTTTACCGTCAATATTTATATCCAATATACTTGTATCTTTTGAGGATGCATATACTACATTGACTCCAACTGCCAAATCTACCTTTGTGCCTGTCGCTTCTGCTTTTGCTGATGAATTTAGATAAGAATTAATATTCAAATCATCCGTTGTAAAATCTTTTGATTTTAAATAAGAATATGATTTTGCCGTATTTTGTGCATCGGCAAAAGATGCGGCAACAAATTGTAAAACAGAAGCGGTTACATTATAAATTTCACCCTTTGTTGCAATACCTTCCACTCCGTTATCTTTTGCTGTTACGATATTCGTTGTGCCTGTGTTTTTCAATACTAACCCGCTTACACTATCAATACCTGATATAAAGGTTGAATCCATTTTTACGGCACTATCTTGATAGTTTACAATACCCACCAATGTCGGTTCTATAACATTAAATTTTGAAAGTGCATACATTTTGCCATAATCGGATATTATATCTAAACCATTTGATTTTATTGTTCCCGTCACATCTTTAATAAGTGCCTGACAAATCGTACCAGCAGTAACCTCACTCTTCGACACATTAACTAATCCTGCAACTTGCACTTTCACCGACACTTTTGTTGATTCTAAATCAGTAGTAGCAGTAGAGTGAACTGTTAATTTCCCGCCTGCATCAATATTTGTATTTCCTGTAATAAGTGCAACACTATTATTTGTGTCTTTGTTTTCAGCCAAATCTACCGAAACGACATCTGCGGACAAACCGATAACATTTGTTGCATTAATAATTGATTTACTTATTGATTCTGATATAACATCAACATTACCGCTTGCATTAACAGTTGCATCTTTTATTTCAGCAAGTGTTTGCGAGGAGTTAGAATACATAGCAGAACCACCTGAAAAACCAATCCCGACTCTTACATCAACATTATCAATGTCAACTTTTGAAGTATTTTTTGCACTAACTGAAACATTGCCGGTTTCACTGTTAACAACACCACCTGTTACACCCGCAAAAGTATTTGATGCCAAATCAACATCTCTTACACTGACACTTCCGTTACCCAACCCAAGAGTAACAGTCACATTTGTTAAAGAAAGGTCTTCATTATCACCTCTGCCTTTTATTTTAGATTCTGCTTTTATATCAATATTGTTTTTTGTTTTTAAATTTGCGTTTACATTTGAACCTGCACCCGTTTCCAGTTTTTCACTATATGATTTTGAAACATATTCTTTTCCGAGCCTGCCTATGGCTGTGTGAATACCGCTGTCTTTTTCGGATTGAGTATAACTCTTTTCTTCATCTATTATTTCGTTCCCTTCAGCGTCTTTTTTTACTACTATCCCCTTACCCGATTTAATAAGAACATAATCACCGCCAAGTCCGCCTAAGAGTCCTGCAGATACCCCGACATTTGTCTTACTAAATTCTATCAGATTATCAGATTTAACTGTTGCACTTGATGCGTTTATATGTCCATCTGCCTGTGATAATATCTCTGATTTAACAAAATTATTTGTCCATGTCATATCAAGGTTGCAGCCTACAGCAACTCCTAATCCCGCTATTTGGACTGTTCCCATTATGTTTTTAAGATTTGTATTATCTCTTGATAAAACATTTATCGAGCCTACTTTATCCATAGTTTTTGATTTAGCATCAATGTAGGAATGTGTAGTTGTTTCTATATCGGTTGATATTGCATTGACGGCAACAGCCGCACCCTCTCCTGCACCGCCTATTCCTATATTGATATTATTTAATCGCCTTTCAGAGTTTGCATCAAGAGTAAGATTGCCAACACTTGCTGAACTTGTATTTTCTACATAAGTTTTAACAGTATTTGAATAGTTTGTATAAATAACGTTTGTTGAAAGTGCTGCCCCTTGACCTGCAAAAGATACATTACCGGTTGTGTTTGTCATTTCATCGTATCTGTATTTATGTGTGTCGTTATTGACGTTTGCGACAATATTTATATCACCTGCCTTGGTAATAGTTGAATCTTTAATATAGCCTTCAACATCAGATACTATTGTGTTAGATATGACATTAGCCAGTATAGTTGCACCTTGACCTGCAATACCTGCAGAAAAGATTGCATTAGTTGTACTGATAACAGAATCAGCAAAAATATTTACCTCATCTGTTGTATTTAGTGTTGAATTATTTATAAACGCATTCGCCTTATTTGACAGAGCATTCCTGATTGCATAGCCCGCAAGATTTGCTCCCTGCCCTGCAAAAGAAATCCCGACAACTGCGCTTAAATTATCAATATAATCAAATGATTTTACATCTATAGAGCCGTTATTAATAGTAGAATTTTCTATTTTTGAGATTGTTTGACCGGTTTTTACTTTTGCTCCATCTACTATCTTTTCGCCTCCGAAATAATTGACAATAGTAGCAACATTAGCAGTTAATCCCTGACCGACACCACCGCCTGCAAGTAATATATTATTTATCATAATATTGTGTGCGGAATAAACACTCGCACCTGCTTGTGCAGTTGTATTAGTAATATATGAATAAACGTCATCTTCAATATTATTATAATCAACTACAACCCCGATATCAGCACCTTTTCCTGCCCCCTGACCTGATAAAATAAGTTGATTCAAATTCATATTAGATTGGGCATCAGTCGTTATTGAACCACTATTTATAGTTGAATTATCAACCCAAGCAGTAACGCTTTCTACAAAAGAATTTATAACACCAACACCGTTCACACTACCTGTCAAAGTTCCTGCAACCGGTGCAACTGCATCAAAATTTGTGAAATTTTGTTGGGCAACAACGTTTGAACCTGTTTTTGTTGAAATGGTTGAGTTATCTATTTTTGAGGTTAAACTTCCTCTTGATTTATTTACAATAATAGAACCCGTAACAGCACCTTTGCCACTTGCTGATACATTTATAGCACCAACGAGAGGTGCAATACTCCCCAGATCTCCTTCTGTTATTACGGAGCGTTCTTTTGTATTTTTGTTTACACCTTCATTTTTATAAGCATCTGTATTTTTAAACCAATTTCTGAAAAAGGCTGTTTTGTTATCATATTTTTTGTTAAACCCTCTGTCAGAAATAACATCTAACTTGCCATTTGTTGAAGTGACACCGGAATTATAAATACCCGATTCAATAGTCGAATCCATCACATTTGCGATACCCATACCGCTTATCCCGATTTTTTGAGAAACGCCCACGGATACTAAATATACTCTTGCCTCATAGTCAGAATCGGATTTGACCTCTATATCATTATTGGAGGTGATTTTTGTTTTATTAGTTGTACTGTTATTTCCGATAATAGCTTTTGTTGTATCTTCAAAATCATTAACATTCAATATACCGCCAAGAGAGAATATTGAGTCTGCACCATACGATATGGCAGCAGATACGCTGATTTCCATATTATCATTCTTTTGGGTAGCATTAACTCTGACTTTATTAGCAGATATAGTTGAACCAATTACACTTGAAATAATATTATCTTTCAATTTATTAACATAAGCAGAACCATTTACTGCAACTTTACCGCTGAGAGAGCCTCCGACAAGTACCGTATGAATAACTTTTTCTGCATTTGCAAGCACACTCAAATCCCCTGATAAAGTATGAGAACCGTCTGTTACGGTTGCCCTTGTATCAGCGTTTCCTACGATTACCAAACTATTGCCACCAACGCCAATTTTACCCATATTAAACTCGCCGGCGATAGTATTCATTATGGTATAATCGTTAGCAAAAACTGTTAAACTATTACTTTTATTATTTACCCCTTCAACATTTGCCTTGACAATATCATCAAGTACTCTAACAATAATTGACCCTGATGATGATGCCTTATCTCCGTGAGCGAAAGAATATGCCATATTCCAATTA
>CAMHDG010000165.1 GCA_946183815.1 uncultured bacterium
TCTCTCTCCAAGGAGAGATATATCTGCTTCGCAGATAAACAATAATTTACCCTTGCCACAACTCTTTAAATTACCTATAATAAAACTATGTTCAAATATTATAAAAAATATGTTCCATATTTGTTTATATTACCTGCTTTGATTGTATTAACGGTATTTTTCTTTATTCCGTTTTTTCAGACTATTGGGTTAAGTTTTTATGATTATTCAACGAGTATATATGACCCGCAGTTTGTAGGGGTTCAGAATTATACTAACATTTTACATTCGGGACTTTTTTACAAAGTTATGGGGAACACGTTTTTATTCCTGATACTTGCTGTTCCGTTTTTGGTAATATTTCCGTTATTTTTGGCGGTATTGATTAACCAAAAGATTAGAGGGATAACACTTTATAAGATACTTATATATCTTCCTGTAATTGTTTCTATTGTTGTTGCTGCGATAGCGTTTAAGTGGTTGTATGCACAAGAAGGGATACTTAATTATTTTGTGACAATGTTCGGTTTAAAGCCGATAGGGTGGCTTACGGATTCCAAATTCTCATTACTTTCTGTCGCAATAGTAACTATTTGGAAAGGGGTCGGGTATTATATGATGATATACCTTGCCGCACTAATGAGTGTACCGCAGGAGTTGTATGAAGCATGTGATATTGACGGTGCAAATTTCCTGACAAAACATCTGACGGTTACTATCCCGCAGATTTTGCCGACTATTGCACTTGTATCAACAATAAGTATAATCTCTGCGATGAAAGTTTTTGTAGAGATTTATGTAATGACAAAGGGCGGGCCTTTGAACTCAAGTAAGACTATTGTTTATTATATTTATGAACGTGCATTTGAAAATCTTGATTTAGGTTATGCATCAGCACTGGCAGTAGTTCTGCTTGTCGTAATCATGGCATTTTCGCTGATAAATATTTTTGTGTTTGAAAAAGATAAGTATCAATTATAGTGGATAAAGAGATTTATGAAATTCGTCTAATCATCTCATGGGCTTCTTCACATTCAGGGAAAATGTCCGTTAATTCGTCAAGCACCTTAAGAGCATCATCCGTTCGTTCAAGTTTTTCCAAACATTTTGCCTTATTCAATAAAAGCGGAATATTTTTCTTAACATCTTTCAGGAGTGCATCAAAAATGTTTAGTGCTTTTTCGTATTCACCCAATTCATAATATGTCAGAGCAAGCAAATTCTTTGTTTCCTTATCAGGGTTTTGTTCTAAAGATTTAATAAAATAAATTTTTGCACAGTCATAATCTTTCATTGAATAATAAATTCTGCCTGCTAAAAACTGGATATACTCGTGTTCAGGCTGATCGGCAAGAGAAGATTCTATCAACTCTTTTGCCGATTGCAAATCATTAAGTTCGAGTTTATTCATAGCACTTAATGCCTTCGCCACAACATCATCTTTAATCTCTATTGATTTTGTGTAAAATTCATCTGCTTTTTCATATTGAGAAATTGCATACAAATAATTTGCATACTCAAAAACAATATCAAAATCATCCGGAGCGAGTTTTAGTGCCGTATCAAACTCATCTTTTGCATAGTCAAATAATCTCTGATTTAGATATATAACTCCTAAATCTTTATGAGCGGTTGCATTTTCAGGGTCCATTTTAATAACTTTTTTAAAAATCTTCTCAGCCGTTGCGGTATCGTAAAGTTGGGTTGAAAGTATTGCATACTGATACAAGATTTCAGGAGAAGGCGCACCTTTTAATATTATTGAATCGTACAAATCTTTTGCCTGTCGGAACTGACGTATTTCAATATATAAATTTGCCAGTTTCTGAGCCATAGTAATTGATTTTGGATTACGGGAAAGCAAACGCTTCATAATAATAATTGCCTGTTCGTAATTCTTTAACAACTCATAACAGGATGCTAAATTGTACTGAAAAGAATCTTTTTCGGGGTGCAAAAGTGCAAGGGCTTTGTAATGTTTTGATGCACTTTCTATATGTCCTGCTTTCAACTCTGATAAAGCGAGTGATACAAGATAATTTTCCTTGTTTTCTAATTCATACGCTTTTTTAAAATAGTCACTTGCCTGAGCGTGCTTGTTCTGTATTTGATAAATTGAACCGATATTGTAATAAGAAACCGCATCATCAGGCTTAATCTTTATCGCTTTTTTATAGGCATCTATTGCTTTTTGTCTTTGACCAATGAGCAAATAAGCCGTACCTAAATTGTTGTAAATTTGAAAATGAGAAGGATTAAGCGCAAGCGCAGCCTCTAAATGTTCTATTCCGTCATTATATCGTTTAAGCGCAACGCAGGCTGTACCAATCAGATAATCAAAAGTATAATCAGTAGGTGCTTTTGTTTTTGCCTTGCCTGCAAGTTCTATCGCATTAATTTCTCTTCCTGTTTTCATATAAATTATACATAAATCTTTATAAGCATCAATATAGTTTTCTCTGACCTGAAGTAATTTAGTATAATATTTTTCCGCCTCTAAAATAGCACCTAAATTATCGTGACAATGAGCGATATAAAAAAGAGCGGTTGCATCGTTTGGGGCGAGTTTCAACGCAGTTTCAAAATCTTTTTTTGCTTCTTCATACAACTCAAGATTGACATTAACAAGCCCACGTAACTTTATAGCCTCAATATCTTTTTCGTGTCCGTTAGATATATATTGGTCAAGTTCCTGTTTTGCCTCGTTAAAATTTTTAACCGCTATTAAATCGTTTATACTATCTAAATCACCCATAAATTTACCTATTTAGCCATTTTCAAAAGATTACAGTTTTCACTTCTGCGTTTTTCTTCTTCTTTATAAATACGTGTTCTGTTAATAACCTCATCAAAATCTATCAAATGGGCATCAAAATCAGGGCCGTCAACACAGGCGAACTTGGTTTCACCGCCTACTGTTAAACGACAAGCACCGCACATTCCCGTTCCGTCAACCATTATAGGATTCATAGATGCTTCCGTTTTAATTCCTGTGCCTTCTGTCATTTTAGCAACTGCTCTCATCATTGGCATAGGACCTACTGCTATTGTATAATCAACCTTTTCTCTGTCCATAATCTCTTTAAGAACAGTTGTACCAAACCCTTTTATACCCAAAGAGCCGTCATCGGTGGTTATATATAATTCTGTACAGGCATCCTTCATTTTATCCTGCCAGAAGATAAGTTCTTTAGTCCTTGCACCCATAATCATATAAACTTTGTTCCCTGCATCTTTAAACGCTTTTGCTATCAGATAACATGGAGCAGCACCGTAACCGCCTGCTACACAAACAACTGTTCCGTAGTTTTCTATATGCGTTGGTTTTCCCAAAGGACCTACCAAATCAACTAATTCATCCCCAACCTCTAATTGAGCAAGTTTTTTGGTTGTATAACCTACTGCCATAAATACTAAAGTCAAAATACCTTTTTCTTTATCCACATCGGCTATTGTAAGAGGAACTCTTTCCCCGTCTTCTTCTGCTCTGAATATAATAAACTGTCCTGCTTTTGCGTTTCTTACAACATAAGGGGCATCTATTGTTATTTCATATTGATTAGGACATAATTCTTTTTTCGATAAAATTTTATATGACATCTTTGCTACCTTCTCCTTCTATAAGAACATACTACCATAAACAAAGATATCAGAGTTATATTATCGAAACATCACGATAAAACAAGTTTAACTATAATGTTTTTTTAAGTCCTGCAAGATTAAAGAACAAATATCCCAAAGGATCACCTGCTACGGCAGCGGAACTCAAATCAGGCAATTCTGCCCCGCATCTGTTAAGATTATCTTTTATAGGAGTCCACGTTCCCTGATTAGAAACAGGCATGAACGAAGTTTTATTATAAGAATGACCTTTATAAACCTGTTCATAATCAATTCTTCTTATGTTTTTACCCGTTCTTGAAAAACGATATGCCTCTGAAACATGACTGTCACCCATCATAAGACTACCGCTCATCATTTTACCGCTTTTATCAAACTCAATATTCAAAATAGTTGCAGAATTTTTATTTTTTAATACATCTTGAACAGGAATAAACTGTTTAACAGTTACGTGAGAAATATCTTTTTTTGACTTATCTACCATTAATTCAAACGGTGCGCCCTCTATTGAAAACTGTAATGGCTTTTGCATTTTAGAACTTTCAGGCAAAATTCTCATATATTTAGAAAGTTTCTTTTCGACAATATCAGACATTTCAACGACTTTTTCAGGAAACCCTTCCAACCCGAATACACAGTTAGACATGCTCATTGCCCCGTTTACAGCAACAACTCTTTTATTTTGAATTAAATCTCTTTTTTCAGGCATGTTTTCAAGTGTTTTAATTCCACCTTCAACAGTATCTGTAACTTT
>CAMHDG010000166.1 GCA_946183815.1 uncultured bacterium
TCTCTCTCCAAGGAGAGATATATCTGCTTCGCAGATAAACAATAATTTACCCCCCATACAAATTTAAATGAATAAAATCTGTAATAATTTCTTTAAAATTTCTTTTTTCAGGATTTTGTGCCTTATCGGAGATAATCTCAAAACCCTTACTTCTCTCTATCCATTTTTCAAACTCTTTTCCTGATAATTCCATATCTATGGAACTATCGGTTGAATTATTTTTTAATGATAAATTTCTTTTCTTTCCATACTCCAGTAATCTTTCGTTGCGTTTCATTGTTGCACAATATAGGGTTCTGTTTCTGTCAAAGTGATATGTATTACCAATTTTTGTTAAAATCGGAGTAACATCTTCTTCGTATATCTCTTTACTATAATCTCTGCAGAAATTCTCTGTTTCTTTTGCTATATCACTTAAACTCCTTACCTCACCGTTACATTGTTCTGTCGGTCGGAACCCCATCATTGTGTGGAATTTTACTGCAGGCAGGTAACTGCAAAGAGGCATCTTTTTTATTCCATTTTTGTCTGCCTCCTCACAAGCCGCCTGTAATAGCCTGATTTGCACCCCTGAATATTTATTATTCTTTGCTGATACAATAAATCCGCCCTCAAAAACATTTTTCCCTTCTTTTCGTTTTATCCCAAAAGTTTTTGAGCCTAAATATTTGTTACTGTTTGACAGGTATGCAGAATATTTAAATCGGTTTTCTTGTTCCTGTATGTTTAACCCATCGAGTCTGTATTTTAAATTGATTTCAACCGGCTCGCCGGTTTTTAAAGATTTTACCGTTGTTACATCTGATTTTGTATGACTGGGCTTAAATGTGTCTGTATATAATTCATCAAGCGTTCTTGAGTGTGCTGAATCAATAGTTTCTTTCAACACTTTCATCGAACGTTTATATACATTCTCTAAAAGTTCTGTCTGTGGGTTATAATTTCCTGTCACACGAGGTAAAATCATACCTCTATAAAACATGAAAATGAAATTATTTGCTTAATATGTTAAAAACGGTTACAAATAAATCTGTAACCGTTTTTTTGTTATGTTTATATTATTTCTTATTAAGAAATGATGCCTTTGAAGAAACTGCTGATTCCATCCCCAATGCCGCCTATAATGTTTCCTACGCCACCGAGTATATCTCCAACGAAGTTAACGCAGTCAGAACCTACGTCCCAAAGTAATTCAAACGGTGACTTAGCAACATCCCAAAGTCCGCCTAAAACTTCGCCGAGGGCATCTATCGGGTGTCCGGAAAGTAATGTTCCTATTGCACCGCCGGTTGCTCTCCAAGCACCGCTAAATACATTCTTTATATATTTCCCGCCTGATTTTATTACTTCCCAAGCAAATTTTACAGGAGATGCCAGTATTCTGCCTACTCCTCCCATAACTCCTAAATCATCTTTGCTATCTGCTTCCGTTTGAGCAGGTGCATTTGGATCTTGAACTTGCGGATTTGAAAAATCTGCAGGGTTTATCGGTGTTACATAACTTGGTCCGGTTGGTTCAAATATTGAGCCGTTTATTTGCGAATTTGTTATTTGAACCTGATCATTTAATTTCTTTTGTAACAAGATTAAACTCATAGGATCTTCATCTATTATTGGGGCATTATATGCCGGTGACGAAAATATGTTCGGTTGTACGTATGGATTTGATTGTGATACTGAAATACTCATCTTAATACTCCTAATTCTCTTTTTTAGTTTCTCGTGTGTGTTATTTAATTTTTTACTGTGTGGTTGGGGTATATATAATATGAATTATTATCGGGGGTGCATACATTTTTTGTATGCAATAAATGGTGGATATATTTTGTCAACACTGCGTTATAAAAGTGCTGTTGTGTTTCTGTTGCCATATATGATATTGGCAATTTTGTCAGAAAATTTTCACCTCAAGTCAAGCCCTATAATACGGACTTACCTGTGTGGTATTTCTTTTATATAAACTATTGATTGTGTAATGGTAAGAGTTTTACAAATCAACCCACTGTTACAATATTTATCGCTAATTGTGACAATAGTTCGATTTGTTATATATTTATAATTATACTTGTCACTTAAATATTTATCTTTAAATGACATTGCATTTACTAATGCGTGCTTTTAATTCCCCGTACCATGATAAAGTTTTTTCTTGTGGGAAAATTGCTAATTTAATGCTCTCGTGTTAAGAAATGTAACGTAAATAAAAATGGTTTGTATTACGGGGCTTCAACAACTTTATGCCTGCTCATAATTTTTATTCACTATCCGCTATTAACAATTCACTATTTAGGATATTTATTGTATAATGTTCCTAAATTTAAGAGGTATAAATTATGACTGTTACGGAAAAAACACAGGAAAATAATGTTAATACAGCAAGTGTAGTCCAAAAGAAAAAGCCATCTGACAAAGAATGTTTGCGTAAACCTGAATTTTATAATATTTGGCGAAGAATATTGCAATATATCGCTATGCATATTGTATATAAAATCATGTATAAGGTGATGTATAGACTTGAAGTGTATGGAAGCGAAAATTTGCCAAAAGATAATGCATACATCGCTGCGTCTAACCATTTATCCGCTCTTGACCCACCTCTTGTTTGCGGTGTATTAAATAAAGGCGGTGCTTTCATGGCAAAAAAAGAGTTGTTTGACAACCCGTTTTTGAGATTTTGGTTAAATTGGCTGGGTGCATTTGCTGTTGATAGAGAAAAATTAAGTATTGATACTCTAAAAACAGTTATGAATATTAAACAAACCGGATGGGTGCTCGGTATTTTCCCTCAAGGAACAAGACAAGATCCGGGGAAAATTACCGGTGTGACGAAGGGGTTTGCTAACATAGCAAAGAAAACAAAATGTGCTGTCGTTCCGATAGGCTTAATCGGGACTGACAAAAAAGCAAAATTCCCGTTTGGCGGAAAAATAATTGTCAAAATCGGGAAACCTATTCCTTACAGCGACAATGTTCAGGAAGTGGTTGACAAGTGGGGATATGCCGTTCAGGAATTGACGGGGTATGAATATATCCCTTCAGAAAAATAATTTATTATATCAGTATTGGGGAAATGAAGTATGGATAAAAGAAATTACAACAGACGTTATGCTAATGAATATGGCATTTTTCGGACTGCGTTTTACAGAGTGTTTTTGTTCCTTGTGGTTTGGACTGTTTCAAAACTTCAATATAATATAAAAATTATTGGTCGTGAAAATCTCGAAAGAGGAAAACAATACATCTATACGGCTAACCATACATCTTATTTAGATCCCCCGTTTGTATCCCTTGCAGCAAATGATACTGTCGCCTATATGGCTAAACAAGAACTCTTTACTGATAAAAATTGGCTGCTTCGTTTCATTGTCAAAATTTTAGGTGCGTTTGCGGTTAACAGAGAAAAACCCGAACTTGCAACTTTTAAAACTGTTTTTGATATTACAAAAAATACAAAATGGTCGTTAGGCATCTTCCCTGAAGGTCAAATTAGAAAAACAGGTGTACTGGAAAATCTGCAAAAAGGGTTTATTACTATAGCAAAGAAAACCAAACTGGATATTGTCCCGATTGGTATAAGCGGGTTTGACGGATATGCAGGAAAAACAATATTGAAAAAACATATAACCGCTAGAATAGGTACTCCTATTTCATACGAATTGTCTGAAGAAGAAATTTTGCAGGAATGGGCAAGACAAATTTGTGAATATACAGGTTATGAAAATAAAGCCTGCTTTGCAACCCACGAGGAAGACGTGAACTTAAGTCTGACTGAACAAAAAGAAGAAGTTAAATCATAAAATCCCCAGCACCCTTGCATATTTTCCCATTTAAAGATTAGCAGAGAACGGGGGTAAGGTATGAGATATTTCGTGGCAAAAAATTTTTTCATACACGTTTAGGCATATATGAGAATATTCTTAAACACTCAACCAACATGCAATTTTGCATCCAGGGGAAAAAGAGAAACAACCCCTCAAATTGAGTTGTATCAAAAATTTAGACAAGGAGAAAGACCTGACGTTGAGCCTTATTCTGATAAATCTACAGAAAGGCTTGATATGTTGGCGAAGCGATACAGAAAATCACCAACAATAAGGAATAAACAGGTGTTACTTAACCACGAACGTAAGATGCTTTATGAGGAACTTGAACATCCTGAACTCACATTAGCAAGGAATTATCCGTATATTGCACCGATTATCCCTAAAAAAACAAAACCAGAGATTGTTGACAACATAATCAATAACTTTAATCTGACGGGGCTTGCAAGGATAGAGAAGATTTCTAAACCGTTTGAAACAAGATACACAAATAAGAAAATG
>CAMHDG010000167.1 GCA_946183815.1 uncultured bacterium
ACAAAGAATCGCCGACAAAGTCTGCAACCTCGTCAATTTCTACATTTTGATAACAATGTGCTAATATTACGGCATTTTTTTCTTTTTTTAGTGTTTTAATTTTCTCAATAAGTTCGTTCATTTTTTTGTTTAATGGGTTTCCCCACCCCTTTTTACAATTATATAATAAAAAAAATGAATGGAAATTAAGTCTATATAAAGGTGACTTCTAAAAACTATGTTTTTTGTATAAAAGGCAATAGGGCAATAAGGCAATAAGATATAGTTATATCACGAATTTTGCAATATTTATTTTTCTAAAAAAATGAGTTTTTAGAGATTGTCTAAATATATTATGTATATAAAATATCGCTTGTTCTTATCTGGTCTGTAT
Organism: uncultured bacterium; assembly: GCA_946183815.1. Taxonomy (GTDB): domain Bacteria; phylum Cyanobacteriota; class Vampirovibrionia; order Gastranaerophilales; family Gastranaerophilaceae; genus UBA2883. The sequence goes on from CAMHDG010000167.1 coordinate 374, forward strand.
TTTGCCGTAACCCTTCTGTGACATGTGTTTTGCATGTTTTTATATTGTAAAGAAATATTACAAATATATATCAAAAAAGGCAAATTTTTAATACCCGAATACTTTATAAAAGTATAAAGCTCTCTCTTCTTATTTAAACGGACAGACCTTGATAACAAGGTCTTTTTTTTATGCCTTTTTTGGAGGAAGCCCTATTTTTTCAAGAAGATATTTTACATAAAATTTCATGTGGCAAAAATCGTCATTATCTACAAAATAAGTTTTGTATATAAAGCAGGTTTTACATTCGCAGTTATGTTCATAACATTCTGTTGCTGTTCTGTTCCACAGTCTGATATTATCTCTGATTGGGAGATGGGGTAAATTTTCTTTGTACATTTTTGAGCCTTTCTTCCGCAAGTCTAATAATATATTGGAGGAAGTCAAACTTAAAATTTTGTGAAATTAAGTTGACTATTTGCATAAGATATGTTTAAATGTAAATTATAGATTAACATCTATAATTAAATTGTAAATCGTTAGTTTACACATGTCAATAGTTATGAAATAAAATTTACAAAGTTATGAAAGTTACGGAATTACTGGATTTAATACAAAAAAAGACATCTGACACAATAAATCAGAGCATGCTCGCTAAGGCATTAGGGGTTACAAGGCAGACTATTTGTAACAGAATACGTAATAACAGTGAGATTACAATTAGCGAATTAGAAAAAATAGAGGAGTTTTTCGGGGTCAGATTATTTGTTGAAAGTACGTCATCGGATATGATAAAGGTTGATTATTATCCTGATGTGTTTGCAAGTTGCGGACACGGAACTTTTGCTCTGTCTGATGAGAAGGAACTTATAGAGATACATAAATCGCTTTTCCCAATTAATTGCAGCAGTTCAAAAAAATATTCTATGATTCATGCAAAGGGGGATAGTATGTCCCCGTATATTAATAATGGGGATAAACTTATTATTGAACACGATACTTCCGGCAACATTATTGATAATAAGGTTTATGTCTTTGGGTATAAATCAGAGATTTTTGTTAAGAGGTTATCAAAAAATATTGATGAAATTATAGTTAAATCTGAAAACCCTAATTACAGTATAAAAGTGATAAAAGGTATTGATATGAACGAAATTTTTATAATTGGTCAGGTTGTAGGAGTGATGAGAAGTATATAAATGAGTGCAGAGGATAATATTATTATTAAAGATAATGGGGTGTTATTGAGATTAAGAATTTCTCCTAATTCTTCAAAAAATCAGGTTATAGTTGACGGAGATATTATTAAACTCAAAATAACGGCGCAGCCAATAGAAGGCAAAGCAAACAAGGCTGTTGTCGAATATTTGTCTAAACTTTTAAAAACTCCAAAATCGTCTATTGAATTGCTTAAAGGTGATACCTCAAAAGAAAAAACTCTGTTTATTACTACCTCTGACAATGATAAAAAAAATGCTATTAAAATAACTTTGTTAGGGCAGGGGTAAAGTAGTAAATTATTGTTTATCTGCGAAGCAGATATATCTCTCCTTGGAGAGAGAGAAATTTCTTAATGAACTGCTTGCAGTGAATTTAGAAATTTGAGAGAGGGTAAGTAATAGTTGGTTTAATAATTGAACCCTCTGTCCAACCCCTCTCCAAAGGAGAGGGGCATTTAACGATTTATATATTTACCCCCGCTAAACAATAATTTACTTAACCTTACTAAAGTCAGCAACAAGGTTGTAGTGACCTTTGAGTAAAGTCAACAGGGCTATTCTGTTATTTTTGATGTTTTCATCTTTATCCATTACAAGAACTTTATCAAAGAAAGCATCAATTTTAGAATTAAGACCAACTAATTGCGTTAAGTAATCAGAGTAATTGTCTGTGTATGAAATAGATTTTATTGCTTCATAAAGATTTCTTTCTTCGTCATACTGGAATAAATCTTCATCAATAATATCAAAAGATGAGTCTTTTAATATTCTTATTACTCTGTTAGCATTTTCAACGGTCATAGGGCTTTCAAAAACGGAAATTGCCTTAACTCTCTTGATATAATCCGACAAGTTTTCAAGCGGGTTACCGACAAGACATGCCTCTAAAATATCTTTTTTATAAGTATCAGCAAGGAAGATAGTTAATCTTTGAATAATAAATTCTTCTACATCTGCCTTGCAGTCAGCCTGAACAGGCAGTAATTCCAAAGCGGAAGAAATAAGTTCGGAAAGATTAATATCTAAATTATTTTCAATAATAGTTTTAATAATACCCAGTGCTGCACGTCTTACACCAAGCGGATCTGAAGAACCGGTTGGTTTTTTGCCTGATGCAAATACTGCGCAGATATTATCTAATTTGTCTGCGATACCAACTATTTGACCTTCTTTGCTTTGAGCAAGTTCACTGTCAGCATTGAGTGGGAAATAGTGTTCTTTTATACCCTGAACTACCGCTTCGTTTTCGCCTGATATTCTTGCGTAATCAGCACCTATAAACCCTTGTAGTTCCGTAAATTCAAAAACAAGGTGGGTTGCTAAATCTGCTTTACATAAATATGCACTGCGGATAACATCTGTTTCGTTAACCCCCAGTCTTTCACAGATCTGTTTTGATAATTTAATAAGTCTTTGGGTCTTGTCATATACAGAACCCATGCCTTTTTGGAAGGTCATACCTTTTAGGTTTTCTACATATTCTTCCAATTTCTTTTTGGTGTCATTCTTAACGAAGAATACTGCATCATCGAGCCTTGCTTTGATAACTCTTAAATTACCTGCTTTGATGTTTTCAAATTCGTCACCAATATAGTTTGCAATAGTAATAAAATTATTTGTTAATTTCCCGTCTTTGAACAGTGCAAAATATCTTTGGTGTGATTCCATTACCGTAATAGTAACCTCGTCAGGAATATTAAGATATTCTTCATCAAAATTACAGATAACAGCAACAGGCCATTCGCAAATGTTTGTAACTTCTTCCAATAAATCATCAGAAATTCTTGTTGTAGCCCCAATTTCTGATGCCTTTGCGTTTGCAACCTCAATAATTTTCGCTCGTCTTTCGTTTTGGTCTGCGATTACAAAGCCTTCTTTTAGTTTAGATTTGTATTCGTCAGGATTATTTATCTCAATAGGTTTTCCGTAAGAACGGTGACCACGTGAGTATTTTGACGATTCAATATCTAAAATTTTTATTTTTAATTCGTCATTGTTATAAACTGATACTATCCAGCGAATAGGTCTTGAGAATTTTTCTTCGTGTTCTGCCCAACGCATAAAGTGTGAACCTTGCAGTTTTAAGATAATATTTGGTATATTTTCTGTAAGAACATCTTTTGTTGATTTTCCTTTTTGTTCTACTTTTGCCCAAACATAGTCATCTTCAATATATAAATCTGAAGGTTCAATTCCGTTTTTCTTTGCAAAGCCTTCGCCTGCTTTTGAAAGGTTGCCATTTTCGTCATAGGCAATCTTTTTTATAGGACCTTTGAAGGTTTTTACTGAATCAGGCTGTGCATCCGCTAATTCGTCAATAATAACTGCTAAACGTCTTGGGGTAGTCAATACATCAATTTTTCCATAATTTATATTATTTGCCCCTAAAAATTTTTCAAATGTTTCTTTTAATTGTGTTTCAGCCGATGTTATAAACTTATACGGCAGTTCTTCTACACCAATTTCTAATAAATATTTACTCATTCTTAACCTCTTTTTGCTATTTAATAAAATTATTATAACACAAAGGGTAAATTATTGTTTAGAGGCGAACATAGTGAGCCGATATTTGCAAAAGTGATTAAGTGACTAGGTGACTGAGTGACTAAGAGGATTTGGCTAAAAGCCAAAGTATTATTGCCGATTAAAATCGGCTACTTAGTCACTTAATCACTTAATCACCTAGTCACTGTAAATTATTGTTTATCGG
>CAMHDG010000168.1 GCA_946183815.1 uncultured bacterium
GCGTGTGTGAAAAATTATAGGGAAAATTATAGGGAAAATTATATTTTTGAATCTTGCTTTCAGATGTCATTCCTAATTTATTTTGGACTCTCGTTGACTTTTTCCAAGATGCTGTGACAAGTCCGGCATGACATCTTATATTAAGGGTGGGTAATATATTTACCCCTGCCCTTATGAGAACAACTTGAATGTTCTTTCAACGTTATCTTTAGAAACGGTCTTTAAGGTTTCCATCTCTTGTTTGATAGCATTACGTTCTGACTCTAAAGCAGAGAGGTCTGTATCATACTTTCTGTCTTTCAAATCGATACGTTTCATATCTGCTTCATATTTTGCTTCTGCTTTTTTAAGAGCAATCTCGTCAGTTACCTCTTGTAAACCTGTATTTGTAGAGATGCTTGTTTCAGCATCAGTGAACGGATTAATATTAGTTTCGAGAGGGAAATAATATGTTATTGATGCCGTAGTATTTGTGAAAGTAGCATAACCTGTTGTATCGGCAGGTACTTCTTTTGTGCCTTGTACTAATGTTACGTCACCTGAATTAATCAAATTTTGTAATAATACTTTGAAATTTGCACCTGATAATGCAGACGTGATATCTAGATCATCTCCGTTTTCATCTTTATAGATTTGAGCAACAGCAGCCTTTAATTGATCTTCGGATACACAAACAGTTGTTCCTTCAGTAACATCATTTGCCGCATCAGCGTGTGTTCCGTGAACAGCGATTGAATAACCTGCTGTTAAGAAATCAGTATAATTTGCAACATCAACATAAGTTAGTGAACCATCTGCGTTGATAGTTTTCTTCTGGATTTTTGTCATATCCAACGCTTCAAGATAATCTTCGTAAACTCTTCTTGATTCGTTAGCCATTTGAAGTTTCATTGCCTCAATTTTTGCAGCCTTATATTCAATCTGGTGCATTCTTGCAGTCAAATTAAGTAATCTTGCTTGTGATGATGATAAACCCATAACTCTTTCCTTTTTCTTTTTGGTTGATTTCCTATGTGTGTGTTAACGACAATTTTTTTTGAAACTTTAGAAAATTGAATACGTTTGTTACATTTCTTTACATGTCAAAACATGCATGGCTACATGGTTTGAGGGGTTTAAGTGTTGATTTAAACGTAGTTTAGTATTTGGGTTGTCGGGTGGTTATGTTTGTTGACAAAGCCGACATGTTATCTTGTATTTATAAATAATAATTTGATTTTTGCTAAACAAAATTTTTAAAACAAAAAATATTATCGTTGATGTTATAATTAAATAATAGGGGGTAAATTTATGGCAAAGATTAAGTTTGGTACGGATGGTTGGAGAGCAATAGTAGGCGAAGATTTTACAGAGGTAAATGTAGAATTAGTGGCGAGGGCTATTGCAAAATATGTTTATGAAACTTATGGGATAGAAAAAGAAATCATTATTGGTTATGACCCTCGTAATATGGCGGATGTGTTTTCAAAACTCACCGTAGAAATAATATCAGGTTATGGGTTTAAGGTTTCATATTCGTCAAGAGTTGTGCCTACTCCTGTATTGGCTTATTGCGCAAAACACAGAAACGCATGCGCTGTTATGTTCACTGCATCTCATAATCCGCCTGAATATCTCGGGATAAAGTTTATACCTGATTATGCAGGTCCTGCTACTAAAGAGATTACTGATAAGTTAGAGGAAAATCTCGGACAAAGTTTTACAACCGATAAAGCAGGAAAAGAATATAATACAACTGATTTTTCAAAAGAGTATTATGAACATATAGAAAAACTTATTGATTTTGAGGCTATAAAAAATGCCGGTATAAATATAATTTTTGACGGGCTGTATTCTGCAAGCATCGGGTATTTTGATACGTTGTTAAAAGACCATGGTATCAGATTTGAGAGTATGAATATGGTTCATGATGTGAATTTTGGCGGTGGCATGCCTGAGCCTAAACCAAAATATATGGCTGATTTGATAGAAAAGATAAAGGGGTTGAAAAACACAGTTGGGTTTGCAAATGACGGTGATGCAGACAGGTTTGGGGTAATAAATGAGGATGGTGAATATGTTACCCCTAATGAGATTATTGCGATTTTACTAAAACATCTGAAAGAGAACAAAAAGTTATCAGGTTGTCTTGTAAAAACGGTTGGTGCAAGTTTGATGTTAGATAAAGTTGCCGAAAAGACGGGGGTAGAGGTTGTGGAAACTGCCGTTGGGTTCAAGCACGTGGGTCAGGCAATGAGAGAGAATGATTGTCTTATTGGCGGTGAAGAATCAGGCGGTTTGAGTATAAAAGGTCATATACCGGAAAAAGACGGGCTTTTGGCTAATCTTTTAGTATTAGAGGCTATGGCTTATTGGAAAAAACCTTTGGTTGAGTTACAAAAAGAGTTAAGAGAGTTTGTTGGTTGTGAGTTTGTGAATGACAGGGTTGATTTTAAGTTGAGTGATCGTTCAGGGATAAATGTTGTTATAGATAAGATTGCAGAGATAAAGTCTGCAGGCGGGTTTGAACTTAAAAAAACCGACAGAAAAGACGGCATAAAGATATATTTAGGCGATAATAGTTGGGTGCTTGCAAGACCGAGCGGAACAGAGCCGTTGTTGAGGATATATTTTGAGAGCGACAGTAAAGAGAATTTAAAAAGACTTCAAGACGATATTTTGGCAAGAATAAAATAAGTTTGTAATATAATATAAATAAGAGGAGAAGTGTCCGAGCGGTTTAAGGTGACGACCTCGAAAGTCGTTGTGGGGGTGACTCCACCGAGGGTTCGAATCCCTCCTTCTCCGAATTTTAGGGGTAAATGTATATTTATCCTTTTTATTTTGCGAAAATTCGGGAGGGCTTCGAACCCTCGAGGGTTACTCTCCTCCATTCCAAAATAATACTTAATTATTTTGGAACGGAGTCCTTCTCCTTCTCCGAATTTATATTAAGGCGGTAATCAAAAATTATCGTCTTTTTTCGTCATTCGGGAGGGATTCGAACCCTCGAGGGTTACTCTCCTCCATTCCAAAACAATACTTAATTGTTTTGGAACGGAGTCCTTCTCCTTCTCCGAATTTTAGGGGTAAAAGTATATTTATCCTTTTTATTTTGCGAAAATTCGGGAGAGGATATTGCTTTACTTATCAGTTCGTATTTTTTACAAATTCTATATAATAGCCTATTGCGGATGCAATTAGTTGATACTCTTTTAATGTTAGTGATTTCCATACAAAGACCCAATAGTATATTTTTTCCCTGAAAGTTCAGTCATTTTCTGTACGAGTTTTGAAATAGACATATTATTTAATAAAAGTAATGACCTTATTAAGTTCTTATTATTCATTTATTAATTATATAAAATTTGACATCATTTTAGTAATTATGTATAATAATTCTCATATATGAGAATTATTATACATAACCGAGAGAATGTTAAGTTTTTATGATAAAAGTTTCTATTATTGTTCCAATATATAATGTAGAAAAATATTTGGAGTGTTGTTTATCTTCTTTATTAAATCAAACATTAGAAAATATTGAAATAATATGTGTAAATGATGGGTCAACAGATAATTCAGCCGATATTTTACAGAAATATGAAAGAATTGATAATAGGATTAAGGTTATTAATCAATCAAATGAAGGTCAAGGGGTTGCAAGAAATAATGCACTTAATGTTGCAATGGGCGAATATATAGGATTTGTTGATCCTGATGATTACGTATCACCACAAATGTTTGAAACATTATATAATAAAGCAAAACAATATAATGCTGATTTGGTTGAAGAATCTTTTTATATTGACAATCAGGCGAGAAATTATAAAAGAAAACAAAAAAATAAATTAAATCTTCCTATTGAGAAGGTATTTAATTGGAAAGTAAGAAAGAATTATGCTTTCAGCGTGAACTTGGCAATATGGAATAAATTATATAGACGTGATTTTATAAAAAAACATAATATAGAATTTATGGATGTTTTACGTGGCGAAGATATAATCTTTACGGTAAAAAGCAGAGTTTTAGCGGAAAGAATTTTATACATTGATAATGCTGATTATTATTATCGAATTAAGGAAGATAATAGTATTATAATTAATCCTGAATTGAAAGAAAAAATAAAAGTTAATAGATTTGAATATTTTAAATTATTTAGTCAATCTTTGGTTGATAGTAATATTTATAATATTTTAGAAAAAGATTATAAAAAATGGGTTAAAAAATCTTTAACAGAGGATTTGTTGAAGAAACAATTTAAAAATAAAATTAT
>CAMHDG010000169.1 GCA_946183815.1 uncultured bacterium
GCTTTTAACGATTTATATATTTACCCCCGATAAACAATAATTTACCAAATAAAAAGCCTTTTGCAAAGGAAGAGATTGGAGATTTTGCAAAAGGCGATTAAGCATGTAAACAGTTAATAAATTAAAAAGAGATAACAAATTATGTTAGAAAAAATTAAAAAGGGTTCAGTTGAAGCGTAGATAAATAAAGTTGATAGAACATTGAAATTTTTAACTGAACCCCTCGCACCACCAAAGTGCCTTTCACAGAAAGGAGTCACGAAATTTTTTTGTTTTTAATTCCTAACCTTATACATTTTATTTAATTAATTTTTCAAAGTACCTTAACGATTACATTTTTAATATACAACCCCACTATGTCAAAATTGGACATACTAAAATAAAAAAATTTTATTTTGTAAAGTTTTATTAAAAGAGTTCATTAAAACACTGATATTATGATGGTTTCGGAAAATGTCAAAAGTCAATTTTTGATGAGTCTAATACTTTAAAATAATATACACAGGAATTAAGTTATGGATTTCAGATTATTTTTTAAAAACAAATTTTTGAGAACCACTTTCGGCGATTTTGCTAATTCGCTTAATAACGCCGATTATGCGACTTTTAAAAACACTCTTAAAAGTAATAAGTCGTGGTATATTCCTGCATCAATATTTAATTCTGAGGATAAGACTATCCACAAACTTTTTGATTCTATTGATGGCACGCAACTGAAAAACGGTCAAAATAAATATGGCGAAAAAAACCAACAACTTGAACTACAGGAACTTTACGACTGGGTCAGATTTAATTACAGACAGTTTAAAGGGAAAGAACTGACTGATGATGAACTTAAAAATATGAAAATGTCCGAGTTTATGAAAAATGTAGAAGAATTCACAAGTAACGGGTTTAAACTCTAATCTTTATGCTAAAATAACCTTATAGAAAACTATAAGGAGAGAATTATGCCATACACACAAGCAAGATTGACATTAGAATTAAACGAAACCCAAAAGAACGATTTACAGTCAAAATTAACAAACGCAGTTAGCAGCGCCTTTTCTAAACCAACTGCATACATTATGACAGAAATTGCAGATAATTGTTCACTCTATATGGCAGGTAACAAACTTGATAAAGGTGCATACATATCTGTCAGTCTTTTAGGAACAACCACTAAACAGGCATGCGAGGATCTTACCCAACAAATCTGCGCTATACTAAATAACGATTACGGAATAGATGGCAAAAATATCTACGTAACTTACCATCCCGAAAACCTCTGGGGCTGGAATAATATGATGTTTTAAATTATTGTTTATCTGCGAAGCAGATATATCTCTCCTTGGAGAGAGAGAAATTTCTTAATGAACTGCTTGCAGTGAATTTAGAAATTTGAGAGAGGGTAAGTAATAGTTGGTTTAATAATTGAACCCTCTGTCCAACCCCTCTCCAAAGGAGAGGGGCTTTTAACGATTTATATATTTACCCCCGCTAAACAATAATTTACCTAACAAAAAATATTTTCACAGGTTATATATAAATATAATCAATCAACAAGGAGTAATTATGCTTATTTGTCCCGTAAAATATAGTAATACAACATTTTGCTCAAACGAGAAAAAGAACAACAATTCCTGCGGAGCAAAGATTATAACCGAATACCGCAACCAAAACACACGTGATATAGACTTATTACCTACAATCGATATGATAAAAAAAATTAATGACGAGGACAAAAAAGTAGCACTCGCCGTTGAAAAAGAAATTCCTAATATTGCAAAAGCGGTTGATATTATAGCCGAGCAATTCAGAAAAGGTGGAAGATTATACTATTTTGGGGCAGGCACATCAGGCAGACTGGGAATACTTGATGCATCTGAATGTCCGCCAACATTTGGGGTTAAACCTGATTTAGTTCAGGGTTTTATCGCAGGTGGCGAAAAAGCAATCAGAAACGCTGTTGAAGGGGCTGAAGATAATTATGAATTTGGACAGGATGATGCAAAAGTTTTAGGTAAAAACGATGTTTGTGTCGTAATATCCGCAAGCGGAAACCCTAAATATTTAATAGGCGTTCTTGATAAAGCAAAAGAACGTGGGGCAAAGACTATTGCTATTACCTGTAACCCTAAAGGGAAAATTTTAGAAGAAGCGGATAACGGAATTTGTACTATTGTCGGGCCGGAAGCCATTACAGGCTCAAGCCGTATGAAAGCAGGCACTGCACAAAAAATGGTCTTGAATATGCTGTCAACAGGTGCAATGGTTAAAACAGGCAAAACTTATGAAAACCTTATGATTGATGTTATGCCTACTAATTTAAAATTGAGAGATAGAGCATCAAGAATAGTGTCAGAGATTGCAGATGTTGATAAAGAATACGCAAGAAATATGCTTGAAAACTCTGACTGGAAAGTTAAAACTGCTATAACAATGATTAAAGGCGATATGAATAAAGATGAAGCCAACGAACTGTTAGAAAACAATGACGGAGTTTTAAGAAAAGCACTAAATACTTTAGTATAATTTGTCCGATTTTGTCATATGGATATATTACTATCTGATTATAATGATTTATACAAAATATTAAATCAGATTGGGTTTATTTTGTTTAAATTTTCAATATATGATAAAATTACTTTATAAATCTACGGACAAGGATAGAATGGCAATAACACTAAAGGAAAAACAACTTAATCTTTTAGATAAGATGTATGGCTTTGAAAAAATTACATCTCAAAAAACGTATAATACTGATGAGGTTATACTTGATAATGAAATTATCAAAAAATTAAAAAATTATACACTTGAATCTTATATTTCAGATATCGAAAAAATGGGGCTGGAACTTACTTGGGATAATATTTGTCAGTTTGTACTTGATAACAAAGAAAATTTACCTGATTTTTTAAGCGTTGATAATTTTGGCGAATTATACGAAATAGGGCTTGCCATACAGGATAAATATCAAAAAAAGAGTAATGGTCAATATTATACCCCTGATGATGTTGCACAAATTATGAGCGAATGGCTATATAAATGTCAGGGCGAAAATATTTGTGACGTTGCCTGCGGAACAGGAAAGTTAATACTAACTTATCTTGATTTAATCGGATACGAAAAAGCAAGAGAACTTATCTCATCAGGCAAATTATATCTATATGATTTTGACAATATTGCACTAAAAATTTGCAGGACAACACTTGCCTTAAAATACGGAACTGATATAGCAGATAAGATAAATGATATTCACTGTGATTTCCTTGACCGAACAATAATTTTGCCTGAAAATTGTAAGGTTATATCTAACCCTCCGTACTCTCAACTAAACGATATACAACATTATTGGGAACATACAGATGTCGCAACAGAAACAAAAGAATATTATGCACTATTTATGGAAAAAATCCTCAAGCAAAGCGTTTCTTCTGTAATTATAAGCCCGTACAGTTTTATATCAGGAGGGAAATTTTATCCATTAAGAAAATTAATGAACAACATGTCAGGGTTTATAGTTGCTTTTGATAATGTTCCGGGGAACATATTTTGCGGAAGAAAACAGGGGATATTTAATACAAACACATCAAATTCAGTAAGAGCAACTATAACTGTTTCGCAAAAAAATCAAAAAGATAAAGGCTACAAAGTATCACCTTTAATAAGATTTAAACAAACAGAGCGTAAGGATTTGTTAAAATGTGATGTTTTGGAAGATTTTTTAAACCCTGTAAGTCAACTTGTCAATGATAAAAACGCAATGTTTTATAAATGCGATAAAAGGCTGAATGACATTTTTAACGCTTGGAACACCAAAAGTAATGGTGCAATATTATCTGATTATGTGAAAGCAGACGGGGAATATTCTATATCGATGCCAAATACTTGCAGATATTTTACAACAGCATCACCAAATATTATGAACAGAAGCGGACAAATAACATTTTATCTAAACGATAAGAAAGTATTTAATTACGTATATTGTATGATAAATTCTTCTTTCGCTTATTGGTATTGGAGAATATATGACGGCGGGATAACATATCCTAAAAATTTGTTGTTAACATTGCCAATGTTTTATGAAAGTTTAACCGAAGATGATCACAGGTTTTTTGAAGAAATAACTTTAGAAATGATAAGTAAATCAAATGATTATATCGTCACTAAAAACAATGTCGGAACACAAGAAAACATAAAATTCCCTAAAAAATACAGAGATAGAATTAACTCAAGATTACTAAAAATTTTAGGAG
>CAMHDG010000170.1 GCA_946183815.1 uncultured bacterium
CAATTCGTCTTGATAGTTTCTCAAAAGTTCAATAACCTCGAGCAACTTTGGATCATGATCATACCATCTTTTATACACGTGACCCATCTTGAACCCTCAATTCTTCGTTTGTACTATCTTCAGAATATCTGATAATATTCCCGCCTAACGCTCTTAATTTTTCGTCAAATCTTTCATACCCTCTATCGATATGATGCAGATTTTCAACGATAGTTGTACCATTAGCCATAAGTCCTGCGACAACAAGAGAAGCCCCCGCTCTTAAATCACTTGCAGCAACAGTTGCACCTGTCAGACGTCTAACCCCTTTTATAATTGCATGGTTTCTGTCCTGATGGATATCAGCACCCATCCTCAACAAGTGTTGTACCTGCATAAACCTGTTTTCATACAAACTTTCTGTTATAATACCAACCCCGTTTGCCGTAGACAAAAGTACCATTGCCATTGACTGCAAGTCTGTCGGGAACCCAGGATATGGCTGGGTTACAAAATTAACAGAGTTCATTCTGTTTCTGCACGAAACCTCAATCGCTGTTGGCTCAATAAGTTTGATATTTGCACCCATTTTAATTAATTTATCCGTAAAGAAAGTCAAATGAGCAGGATAGATATTTCTTATAACGGCTTTTCCGTGAGTACCTGCAACCGCTGACATAAACGTACCCGCCTCAATTCTGTCAGGGATGGTTGTATATTCTATTGCATGTAAATCATCTTGTTTTACACCATTTATAACTATTTCTGACGTACCTGCACCAACTACGTCAGCCCCCATTGTATTCAAGAAATTTGCCAAATCAATAATTTCTGGCTCTTGTGCTGCATTTTGTATTCTTGTAGAGCCTTCCGCCAAAACAGAAGCCAACATCAAATTCTCTGTCGCACCAACTGATGGGATATCCAAATAAATATCAGTCCCGACAAGTTTGTTTGCCTTTGCATGAACATAGCCGTTTTCTATTTTGATTTTAGCACCCAGTGCTTCAAGCCCTTTGATATGAAAATCAACTCTTCTTTCGCCTATTGCACAACCCCCGGGGAGTGCTACAATAGCCTCTTTACAACGTGAAACCAACGCACCTAATATAATAAATGATGCTCTCATCTTACTTACATACTCATATTGAGCAGTGACTGAAGTAATATTTGACGCATCAATGGTTACTGATTGTTCTTCTTTGTCGTGATGGGTCTTTACACCTAAACCATTGATAACATCTAACATTATACTAACGTCAGTTAATTCAGGGACATTGTATATTTTAGACTCACCCTTTGCAAGTATTGCACTTGCCATGAGTTTAAGAACAGAGTTCTTTGCTCCGCCTATTAATACTTCCCCTTTTAATTGATTCCCGCCTTGTATTTTGTATTTATCTGCCAAAATTACTCCAATCAAACTTATTGTATATCTATAATACAATTTACATGACGGCTTGTAAAGTATTAATTTTACAGTGAATGGTGAATAGTAAATAGGAGAACTTTACTTGTTAAGTTCTATTCACTATTCACTAAAGGGCAACTACGTTGCCCGCTACCAATAATTTTCAATAAAAAAAAGTATGAATTATAAACTGGGTTCATACTTTTAACAGATAGTAATAGTTGGATTTTTTTTCGTATTGTGTATATCCAAATTATACACATCTTATTTATTTTTGAAAAGTATTTTTGAATTTTTTGTTACAAAATTTAGCCATAAAATCGCTACAAATCACTATTTATACTGTTAGAGCATTTGTAAATAAATATTAAGAAAGTATATACTTTCATGGCAATTCTTTGAACTAAAAAAACTTTATATTAATAACAGGATATAATTACATATTTATATGGAGGATATACTATGGCTTGCAATGGTATTGCAGGAGGCAACATTGGTGTTCACTTAGGCGGACACGATAATGCTGTGTTCGGCCGCAAAGACAACGAAGACCAAACTGACGGAGCATTCTTAACAAGTATTGATGGCTCTAAAAATGAATTTGCATCAAATTTGAGCCCTGAATTTAGAGAAGCAACCGAAAAAAAACCGGGCGGAATATTTACCTAGATACTACGTGTAATATATTGTCTTTTATTGTAAAATGTTTTTATGATACTGACAATAGATATAGGGAACACTAGTATTAATTGCGGTTTATTTGACGGCGAAGAACTTGTCAAACAGTTTCGTATGCCGTCAAATACTGATTTAACAGTTCAGGACTACGGTCAAATTTTACGTGAAGAACTGGGCTCTACGGAGTTCTGTGGTGCTATTATCGGCTCTGTTGTTGAAGAACTCAACAACAGGATTCAATATGCAGTTTTGGCTCTATATGGGGTAAAAGCCCATATACTTTCGCATACATCTAATATGCCGATTACAATTAACATTCAAAATAATGCCGAACTCGGTGCTGACCGTATTGCAAACGGAGTGCGTGCCTTTGAACTCTTTAAAAAGTCCGTCATTGTTGTTGATTTTGGGACAGCAACAACCTTTGATATTGTTAATTCAAAAGGAGAATTTATTGGAGGGCTTATTGCCCCAGGGATAAAAACACAATTAAACTCTCTTTCTGTTGCGACCGAAAAATTAGACGAATTTGAAGCAGACTATATCGAAACAGCAATAGGAAACAATACAAAAGATGCAATTCTTGCAGGTGTAATAAGAGGCTCTGCCTGCATGATTGATGGTATGCTTAAACAGTGTGAAGAAGAACTTGGGGAAAAACCTGTTATCATATCAACTGGTGGATTCTGCAATATAATATCAAAATATATGAATCACAAAATAGATTTAATATCTCCAAATCTAACCCTTGAAGGCTTAAGGGATTTGTTTAAAGAAAACAAACCAAAACAACCCGTTTACAAAACTATTCAAAACTAATCTACAAAAGGCTTTTATATAATTTTAAATATTCCTGTGAACTTTTCTTCCAACTAAAATCAGCCTCCATAGCGGATTTTCTCATTGCGTTAAAAGTATATCTGTCATTATAAACTCTCAACGCACAGTCAATAGCCTCCTTCATCTGCCAGCCGTCATAGCCCCAGAACTTAAACCCTGTCGAATTATCCAGCGGATAACCAACAACGGTGTTGTCAAGCCCGCCTGTCGCTCTTACAATAGGCAAAGTACCATATCTCATTGCGATAAGTTGACTTAATCCGCAAGGTTCAAATGCTGACGGCATCAGGAAGAAATCACTCCCTGCATATATCTGATTTGCCAAATCACCCTTGTAGCCTACATAAGTCCGTATGTTTGAACTGTTGTTTGATAACCATATAAATAAGTTCTCATAAGCACTTTCTCCTGAGCCTAAAAAGATGAAATCCGCCTCCATTCCCTTTAATTCATTCTCAACCTGTCTTATTAAATCTATTCCCTTTTGCGGAACAAGCCTTGAAATCAACGAAATCAGAGGTCTTTCAGGGTTATACTTAAGCCCGAAATATTCGCAAATGTATTTTTTGTTTGCATCTTTTCCTGCAATAGAATTTATATCATAATTCTTTACAAGATTTTTATCAGTTTTAGGGTTAAACACACTGTAATCGATACCGTTTAATATTCCGACTAACTTATCTGTGTGTCCTCTCAAGGTATAGTCCATTCCCTCGCCATATTCACCTGTTAATATCTCTTGAGCATACCGAGGAGAAACTGCTACTACCTTATCAGAATAATTAATTGCCCCCTTCATCCAGTTTACTTTTCCCCAGTGTTCACAACCCCACTCATTATAAACAATGTCTTTTCGCATGTTGGCAAAATCAAGGATATCATCAAACCACACTCCCTGATAAGCGAGATTATGTATCTCAAACACATTTTTTGCACGACACCAGAAATCGTCAAACTTGTAATTTGCCTTAATATACAAAGGTATCATTGCAGTATGCCAGTCATTTGAATGAATAATATCTGCTCTGAAATTCAAATCTTTTGCATACTCTAACGTAGCAAGCGAAAATGCCACATATCTTTCGTGTTCATATCTCGTATCCAGCCATTTTGGATAAACCTCTTTAAAACACGTAAAATACCAGTCATTATGAACAAAAAACACATTTATATCTGTTTCGGGTAATTTTGTCATAAACAAACGAAACTTCATTGGTCGCCCGCCAAAATCTATCCATTTTTCAGAGTTCTCTAACTCTTTTATCCCGTATTTATTAACATCAATACAACCATGTAAAGGTGTAAAAATAGCAATTT
>CAMHDG010000171.1 GCA_946183815.1 uncultured bacterium
ACCTATTCTTAATATACAGCCATCTGTTCTTCTGAAAAAACTTCAGCAAACAAATAATAATGTTATTCTTTTAAAAAAGGGGATTACCCGAGAACAACATGATGCTATTGCAAAATTAAATCTTTTAGAAATACCTATGGATAAAAAAACAACAAGGGTATATCCGCAAGAAAGTTTAGCCTCACATGTTCTCGGATATTATAATCACGATGCCGGTGCTAACGGGGAAGGTATTTCTGCCGGAGTAGAATACAGTGCAAAGGATATTTTAGAACGAGTTCCTCCTCAAAAATCAATCGAAAAAACTCCGGGCGGAAATGTCATTTATAATGTATCAACAGACCCACTTGCTGCAGTAGAAACAGCAAGAGGGGAAGATGTTACTCTAACTATTGATACAGCAATTCAACATATTTGTGAGAAAGAATTATATAAAGCCATTGGCAAATTCCACGCAAAACGTGGGGCTGTAATTATTATGAATCCTAAAAACGGAGAAATACTTGCATACGCAGTTTATCCTTTTTACAACCCTAATAACTACAAAAATGCCACAATGACTCAAATGAAAAACTGGACTCTTACGGATGTTTTCCCTCCGGGGTCAACATTTAAGATTATTACAATATCTTCGGCTCTAATTCTTGGAAAAATAAATAAAAATTCATGCATATATGATCCGGGGAAAATGAAAATTGACATGTGGACTATCGAAAACCACGACTACAAATCAAAAGGTGCTCCAGGAAACATTTCACTCGTAAAACTGTTTGAACACTCAAGTAACTGTGCATCAGTAAAAATAGCAATGATGATGACAGCAAATGAATTTTACGGAATTTTGAAAAAATTCGGGTTTGGTTCAAAAACAGGAATTGACCTTCCGGGAGAATCAGTCGGGCTTTTAAACAGACCGTCATCATGGAACAAATCAGACAAAGCGACTATGAGTTTCGGATATGGGACATCTGTTACCGCAATCCAAATGGTTTCGGCAATATCCGCCATAGCAAACGGGGGAGTGCGTGTTACACCGCACGTAATCAAATACAATCAGGAAGATTATGACAAAAAAATTCATCATATTAGAGTAATGGACGCAGAAAAAGCAAAAGAAGTTACTGATTTATTACGACAAAGCGTTGAGCAGGGGCACTACCCGATTAAAATGGCAGATTATTATATTGCGGCAAAAACAGGTACATCCAAAAAACCAAAAGAAAACGGAATTGGTTTTTCCGGAAACTACTATACCTCAACTATCGGTTTTCTGCCTGCAACAAATCCGCAGATTTTAATCTATGTTGTTGTTGACTCTGCACAAGGCGGTGAGGTTTGGGGTAGTACAGTTGCTGCACCTATATTCAGAGATGTTGCTGCACAGGTTGCAAGTATTCTTAACCTTATACCTGATAAACATTCATAAATTTTAGTGATAAAATTTAATTACAGATATAGAAGACAAAGGGGATAATATGAAATTAAGCGAATTAATAAGTGAAGTTAACGTAAAAGAAAAATATAATTATTCAGATGCAGATATAACAGGAATCTCTTACAACTCAAAAACAACAAAAAAAGGAGATATTTTTGTTTGTTTAAGAGGAGAACACGTTGATGGTCATAACTTTGCAGAAAGTGCAGTTCAGGCAGGTGCGGTTGCCATAATGTGTGAAACATCCCTTGAAATTGATGTTCCTCAGATAATTGTGGCTTCAACAGAACAATCAATAGCACCTCTTGCAGACAAATTTTATAATTCACCATCAAAGGATATTAACCTTATCGGAGTAACAGGCACAAACGGCAAAACAACCGTTACCCACCTGACTCAACGAATTATAGAAGCGAATAACAACAAATGTGCGCTTATCGGAACACTAGGTTACAAATTGTCATCTGACGGAGAATATAAAGAGGCTAAACATACTACCCCTCAAGCACCTGAATTACAAAGAACACTAACGCTTATAAAAGATGAGGCAAAAATTAAATATGTTTCAATGGAAGTTAGTTCTCATGCTCTTGTTCAAAATCGTGTAGGTGGATGTCAGTATAATTGCGGAGTGTTTACAAACTTAACTCAAGACCATTTAGACTATCACATCACAATGGACAGATACTTTGATGCAAAAGCACTTTTGTTCAAACGATTAAAGGCTAATGATATTGCTGTTATCAACAAAGACGATAAATGGGCGGATAAATTTATTTCTGTTCTGGCAGACGGAGTTAAATTATTTACCTACGGAATAAAAACTGATGCCGATATCAAGGCAGAAAACATTCATTTTTCACCAAAAGGTGCAAGTTTTGACTGTATAACACCAAATGGAAAATATAGTATAAACTTGTCAATGAATGGGATGTTTAGTGTTTACAATGTACTTGCGGCACTTACAGTTGCCTATGCATACGGCTTTGACATAGAAAAATCAATAAAGGCACTTGAACCGCTAAAAGGAGTTGCAGGAAGATTTGAGATTGTAGTACACCATCCTCTTGTTATTGTTGACTACGCTCACACTCCTGACGGGTTAGAAAATGTGCTGAAAGCCGCAAGAGAAATCACACCTAAAGACAGTAAACTCATCTGTGTGTTCGGTTGTGGCGGGGACAGAGATGCAACTAAACGTCCTAAAATGGGGGCTATTGCAGAAGAACTTTCGGACAGAGTAATTGTAACAAGCGATAACCCAAGAAGTGAAGATCCTCAACAAATTATAACTGATATTTTAGCAGGATTTAAATCTGTTAACGATGTTATTGTTGAAGCAGACAGAGGAAAAGCAATAGAATACATAAAAGAAATTGCAGATGAAAATGATGTTGTAGTTATCGCAGGAAAAGGTCATGAAGATTATCAAATACTTAATGACAAAACTATCCACTTTGACGATAGGGAAGAAGCAAAGAAAGTTTTTTCTGTTGTAGGGGTATAATTATAAGCAATAAAGGTGGTTGTAATGAAAATAAATCCCATTGGGTACACACTGCCCTCTCAAAGAACAAATAACATTAAACAAAAGGCACAAACAAATTTATTGCCGATAACTTCTGCCAAAAGGAAACCTAATTTTACAGGAAATTTTATGAAAACAAAACTAATTATAGAACAGCATATTCACGGATGTTTTGGGGTTGACTTTAATAAAGCAAACTCTGATGATATCGTGGAAGTTTCAAAAGAAATGTTTCCCAGAGGTATTGGAGGTTTTTTCCCGACTCTTGTAACGGACAGTGTTGAAAATCTTAAACGCCAGATTGAGGTAATAAAAGAGGCGACCTCCAAACAAAGCGGCATTTGTGCAAAAATATTAGGTATTCATTTAGAAGGGAACTTTATAAACCCAGAAAAAAAAGGAATCCATAACCCAAAACATTTTTTAGAACTTACAAAGGAAAATTACAGTAAGATTGATGATGATTTTATAAAAATCGTAACGCTAGCCCCTGAACTTGATGTAAATCTGATTGACCACCTAAAAACCAAAGACATAAAAATTCAGGCAGGACACTGTGTTGGTGGCGATTTATCAAAATGTGACGGGGTCACCCACATGTTTAACGCAATGGCAGGTATAACTCACAGAGGAAACTCAACCTCTGTTTCAGCACTAATGAATGATAATCTATATACAGAAATTATTGCAGACGGGGTTCATTTATCTGATGATATTCTAAATCTTACATTTAGAACAAAACCCGAAGATAAAATTATTTTAATAAGCGATGCACTCCCTGTTACTCACAGCAACATAAAAGAAACATATTTTGCAGACGAGAAAATATACTATGACGGAGTAAAAGCGACCTCTAAAGACGGCACACTTGCAGGTAGCACAACTCTTGTTCCTGACATTGTTCAGATTTTAGGCAAAAAAGATATGTTCAAACCTAAATATATAGATAATGTCTATGACTACCATAAACTCAATATTGACGGTTCGATAGAGTGGGACAAAGACTTTAATATTGTATCAGTATCAACAAAAGCATAATTTAAAATCTTCAAGGTACGGTTCTGTTTGCATAATGTCAAAAAAATTATGCCACATTATCAATCAACATATTAAGCCGTAATCTTTAATCTGCTAATTTTTTTCTTTGTTAAGAAATATTACAAAACATGCAATAAAAAGAGCAATTTTTTGAAAAGGATATACTTTATATATACATAAGAGATAAATATTTATCTCAAGGAAATTA
>CAMHDG010000172.1 GCA_946183815.1 uncultured bacterium
AACAAGTGAAGCCCCTCTATTCACTATTCACCATTCACTATTCACTGTAAATTATGTACTTTTGTTACGAAAATTTTAACCCCTGAAATTGAAGATGTTATATAAACTTTATATAATTGTAAGTAAAAAATAAAAAAGAACCGTTTAAATTAAAGAGAGAAAACCCTTCCTAAACACAAATTTTAATCCTCAAAAGAGGATTTTTTTTTGGAAAAAATTAAAAAGGCTCTGACCATAAGTCGAGCCTTTAATTTATATTATCCAATTTCTTTTATCCGTACAAATGGTCGCCCAAACCCCATTTTTTAGCGATTCCGTCAGCCTGACTTGCACCGTTAGCACCTGTGCCTGTTACACTGCCAATAACACCGTTACTGTCAGTTCCTGCTGCCTTGCCAACACCTAATCTTGAGGAATAACCATCAGAAGATGGCTCTTGACCTCCGCCTGTAAATGCAACTTTTTGAGGGGCAAACGGATTTGCACCTGCTATCTTGAATAAGTCTTTATTTACTTTTGGATCAAATGAAACCATTAATTTTCCTCAAATATGTTTTCCCAGACATAAATATACATAATCTTACATGTATATAAAGTCTGTTCTTCTTTTAAAATTGATTAATTATTTTCTCCGCCGTTACAAATGTTTACATTAATCCTTATTCATTTGCAACTCTATATTATTAATATTCCACATGATTTTATTTTTATAACATGTGTGATTAAAAGTTTACAAATATAAACATCTAATCTCTGACCTTGTTTTCTTCACCCTTGAATAATCTTACGATATTTTGTCTGTGAAGATAAATAATATAAACAGCCCCCAGCGCACAATACGCAGTGTATCCGACAGGTGCATGACCTACGTAGTGCATAAGAAACGGTGATATGGCAAGAGCAATAATTGAACCTACGGATACATATTTAGTAAAATATGTGATAACACCCCAAATGAGTGCTATTAAAAGACCAACCTGCCAATTTAAAGCAAGAATTGTGCCAACTCCCGATGCAACAGATTTGCCTCCTTTAAACTGTAAAAATACAGGTTTGCTGTGACCAATGATTACAGAAACTGCCGCAAGTACAGGGAATAAGCCTATCCCTTCACATTTACCCGCATACATACTTGCAAGTATCACAGGCAAAGCACCTTTAAACGCATCAAGTAACATAACAATAAAAAACCATTTTTTACCTAATACCCGTTTAACATTAGTTGCACCTGTTGAGCCTGAACCCACAGTTCTGATATCCTGACCCGTTTTTAGTTTTACGATTATGTATCCTGTTGGGATAGAACCTATCAGATATGAACAAAGTATAACTATACCTAATATCAATAATATTGCTGTCATTTTTCATCCTCCGTTTTATAAAATAGTCTTGTGAACAACAGGTGCAATTTGTTTAAGGTCGTTATAAAGAGCGTTATACTCATCAGGGTAAAGTGATTGTGCGCCGTCACAAATAGCATTATCCGCATCATAGTGAACCTCTATTAATAACCCGTCACAGCCTGCTGCGACACTGGCTCTGGACATAGGTGCAACTTTATCACGCAAACCCGTACCATGACTTGGGTCGGTAATTATTGGCAAGTGACTTAATTTTTTCACAACAGGGATTGCTGATAAATCAAGAGTATTTCTCGTATATTTTTCAAAAGTTCTTATCCCACGTTCACACAAAATTACATTAGGATTTCCGCTTGATAAAATATACTCTGCCGACAATAACCATTCCTCAAAAGTTGCAGAAAGCCCACGTTTTAAAATAATTGGTTTTGTCGCTTTACCCATATCTTTCAACAAGTTATAGTTTTGCATATTTCTCGCACCTATCTGAAAAATATCAACATATTTTTCAAACATATCGAGTTGAGAACTTTCCATAATTTCAGAGGTTATAGCCATTCCATGATTATCCGCAACACTTCTGAACATTTTTAGTCCTTCTTCGCCCAGACCCTGAAAAGCATAAGGAGAAGTTCTTGGCTTAAACGCACCGCCACGCATAATTTTTACGTTTGATTTTTTTAGTTGTTCTGCGGTTTTATCAAGTTGCTCGTAACTTTCAATAGTGCAAGGGCCTGCTATTAAACCAACATTCCCGCCACCAAACTTAACCCCGTTAACCTCAATAATGGTATCTTCAGGTTTAAAAATTCTGCTTGAAAGTTTATAACCGGAAGAAATTTTAATAACCTCCTGAACACCGTCAAGCAATTCTATATTTCTGGGGTCAATAATTTTAGAGCCAACCGCACCTATGACTGTATGTAATTCCCCCTTTGATACGTGAGATTGAAACCCTCTCGCCTCAATAAATTGTACCACCTTATCGATACAATCCTGACTCACATTCTCTCTCATAATTATTAACATAAAATTTTCCTCATTTATTGTGTATTTATAATTTTTATTATAAATCAAGTCAGAATTTATAACAAATTCTAAACAAAAAATAAATAATTTTAGGTAATTATATACAAGTTTTCACCCAAAATTATTAAGACAATAATACCCTCTCGCATTTGTAATAAATTTACAAGCAAATTTAAACAACTGCTCTCTCTCCAAGGAGAGAGATTAAAGCGGGCAAAGCCCGCTAAGAGTACACAGAACGTAGGTTGGGGTAATCTTTGATTACCGCAATACTGATATATACAAATAAAAAAGATGCGGTAAATAAAAATTTACCACATCCTACCCCTTGGATATGAGATTAAATTAGAACGTAAAAAATAAAACAAATTTTGGATTTTAACAAGGTAATTGGTAAGTAGGGTGCTGTCTTTAGACGCACCAAAATATAAAAAACCGAGGAATTTCTTCCTCGGTTTTTAACTTATTGCCTTAATGCCTTAATTACAGTTTGTTAGCAACCATCTTTGTAGTTTCAGCAAGTCTTGTAGAATAACCCATTTCGTTATCGTACCAAGAAATGATTTTAACCATGTTGTCGCCCATAACTCTTGTTAATAAAGCGTCAACAGTAGATGATTGAGAAGTACCAACATAGTCAGAAGATACTAACGGTTCTTCAGTGTAGCATAATACGTGTCCGTCAGCACCTGCTTTTAATGCAGCGTTAACTTCTTCAACAGTAACTTTCTTTTCTGTTTCAAATACAACGTCAACTAATGATACGTCAGGAGTAGGAACACGCATAGCGAAACCGTCCAATTTACCCTTTAATTCAGGAAGAACTAAAGCAACAGCCTTAGCAGCACCTGTTTTTGTAGGAACGATATTCAAAGCACCTGCTCTTGCACGACGAGGGTCTTTGTGACCTGCGTCTAAGATTCTTTGGTCACCTGTATAAGAGTGAACTGTTGTCATCAAACCTTTTACGATACCGAATTTTTCGTTGATAACTTTAGCAACAGGTGCTAAACAGTTAGTTGTACAAGATGCCATTGAAATTACGTTGTGTTTTGATGAATCATATTTGTCATCGTTTACGCCTAAAACGATTGTAATATCTTCGTTAGAAGCAGGAGCAGAAATGATAACCTTTTTAGCACCTGCATCGATGTGAGCATGAGCCTTAGTTGCATCTGTGAAGAAACCTGTTGATTCAACAACAACTTCTACACCTAAATCTTTCCAAGGTAATTGTGCAGGATCTTTTTCTGCGAAAAATTTAATTTTCTTACCGTTTACAATGATACCTTCATCGTATGCTTCTACTTCACCGTCAAATTTACCCATAACTGAATCATATTTGAAAATTCTTGCAGCATCTTCAGGTTTTAAACCAGGGTCATTGATTGCAACGTATTCGATTTCGTTGAAAATGCCTTCTCTAATTGCTGCTCTTAATGTGTTTCTACCGATTCTTCCGAACCCGTTAATAGCGACTTTTGTCATAATAATTCTCCTTATTTATGTACTAAAGATTTCTCTCTTAACATTTTGATTGTATTACAAACAAAATTGAGGGTAAAGGGGTAGGTAAATTATTGTTTAGAGGCGAACGTAGTGAGCCGATATTTGCAAAAGTGATTAAGTGACTAGGTGACTGAGTGACTAAGAGGGTTTGGCTAAAAGCCAAAGTATTATTGCCGATTAAAAATCGGCTTGCTTAGTCACT
>CAMHDG010000173.1 GCA_946183815.1 uncultured bacterium
GAATTATGGAGGTTGATGACGACTGGCGACTGGTAAACTTTGTAGAAAAGCCTCAATACGAACCCAGAACAATCCCAGGAAATCCAAACATGTGTCTTGCATCAATGGGCAACTATGTTTTTGGCAAAAATGTACTGCTCAATGTTCTTGAAGAAGACCATAACAATATAGAATCAAGCCATGACTTTGGAAAAGATGTTATTCCAATGATGCTACAACAAGGCAAAAAAGTCATGGTTTATAATTTTCAGGATAACGAATTTAAAGGCATGTCAAAAAATGAAAAAGGATACTGGAGAGATGTAGGGAACATTGATGCATACTGGCAGGCAAATATGGACTTACTGGACTATGAGCCGGAACTCAATCTCTACTCAAAAGACTGGCCGTTGAGAACATTTAACTATAACTATCCTCCTGCAAAATTTATATGGCAGGAGCAAGACAGAGTTGGCATGGCAACAAACTCTATGATATCAGAAGGTTGCATTGTATCAGGTGGCACACTTTCAAGATGTATTCTTGCGCCTGAAGTCAGAATAAACAGTTATTCACAAGTAACAGAATCAATCCTGATGGAAAATGTTAACATTGGACGTCATGCAGAAATCAGACGTGCAATTATAGATAAATTTGTTGATATTCCGCCAAATATGAAAATTGGGTTTAACCAAGATGAAGACAGAGCGAGAGGTTTTTATGTATCTCAAGGCGGAATAACAGTCGTTCCAAAAGGTGCAATTTTAAAATAATACATTAATAAGAGGGAATTAAAATGACTAACGAAGAATTGAAAAGATTTACCACTGCAAACTTTCTGAACTTTGCACTAGGTTTTCTTGGTCTGCAATTTGCATGGCAGATGAGAATAATCTTATCCGCACCTGTAACAGAAGGTTTGGGGGCATCACCATTTATATATGGTTTAATCTGGTTGGCAGGTCCGTTCACAGGAATGGTTGTTCAACCATTGATTGGGGTATTAAGCGATAATACAAAATCAAGATTTGGAAGAAGACGTCCATATCTTTTAGGCGGAGCATTAATTACGGCTCTTGCTCTATGGGCATTTCCTAATTCTGCAGGAATTGCTGATATTATAGGCAGAATTTGCCATTTTGATATGCCGGCATGGGCAGGGTTGCTTGTTGCAGCAATAATGATTTGGATAATTGATGCCTGCATCAATATAGCACAAGGTCCATACAGGGCACTTGTCCCTGATGTAGTTCCAAAAGAACAACACTCTGTTGCAAACTCTTATATTAGCCTTTCTATCGGGTTAGGCTCTGTTATAGCAGCAGCAACCGCTCCCTTTTTAAAATATGTATTTGATATACAAATGTCTATTCCTGCCCAATTTATCATGGCAGCACTAGCGTTTTCTCTTGCAATGACATGGACTTGTTTAACTATAAAAGAAAAAAGTTCATTAAAAACTGAAATGCAGGAAGAAAAAAGTGATAAACAATCTTTTGCGCAATCATTAAAAGAATTTTTCTTACTCTCACCGGAAGTCGGAAAAATCTGCACAATGCAATTCTTCACTTGGATTGGCATGATGTGTATGATGATTTTCTTCACGAATTTTGCTATCCATACAGTATATGGAATCCCTGATTTGACAAAACTAACAGAAAGCGCACAGGTAGGCTTTATGGCACTGCAAACAAAAGCAACGAATTATTCTTCAATTTGTTTTGCAATCTTCAACTTTGTATGCTTTGTTATAGCAATTCCTATCGGGGTATTGGCTGCAAAATTCGGAAATAAAAAAGTACACATTATATCATTATTATCAATGGTATTGGCATACATAGGAATGGCACTATTCAGAACAAACCCTCTGGCAGTTGCAGGTTTTATGGCGCTATCAGGTATTGGTTGGGCAAGTGTTTGTGCGCTACCTTTTGCAATGCTTTCAAAATATATTAAACCTGGGACTGAAGGCTCCGTAATGGGTATCTTCAACATCTTTATTGCAGGTCCGCAAGTTTTTGTATGTACTCTTGTAGCATGGATAATAAACAATTCTGTTATCAATAATGGGACTTTTATCAACTACCATTATGAATATTCTTTCTACATAGGTGCAGCATGCTTGTTATTATCAGCCTTAATAACGAATATAATAAAAGAAAACTAATAAAACAAATATAAAAAAAGCCCTTCTGATTAGTGTATCAGAAGGGCTTTTTAACATTTATATACATTTGATCCACTAAACACTTGACAAATTCTGAAAAAAGTCTAAAATAGTAAACAGTTATCTAAATAATTGTATTAAGAACACTTATTAAGGTTGCAAGGGGACAACTAAACAACTAGACAAAACCATAGGACAAAAAGGAGTAATTGTTATGAAAGTACAAAGTATTAACAATGCACTATTTTATGGTGCAAAAATTCCTGCTGAAAAACAGGATAAGACACAACTGAACACAAATAAGAACAACCGTGTGATGTGTCCTGTCAGCAACGTCTTATGCGATAAAAACTATGGTGTATTACAAACAAAGAATATGAATGTTTCATTCAAAGGAGGGCTTCCTACAAAACCTATGAATGAAGTATCGAAGAAAATTAATAATCTTTTTAACATAACAAAGGCAAACGACATTATTCTTGCTGCACCCAGTTACAAAGACGCTGTTGGAGCATTAAAAGAAAATGTTGATAATATAAAAACCGTTATCAAACGAAT
The DNA here is from genome assembly GCA_946183815.1 of uncultured bacterium. Classification (GTDB taxonomy): domain Bacteria; phylum Cyanobacteriota; class Vampirovibrionia; order Gastranaerophilales; family Gastranaerophilaceae; genus UBA2883. The sequence continues at coordinate 2,705 of CAMHDG010000173.1, forward strand.
ATTCTTTGTAGAAGACAAGGGATTAGACAGAACAATAGGTTTTAGAAAAAACCTTTCAGACAGAGAAACACTGAATCTGTCAGAAAAACCGCTTATGATAAAGGATAAAAAGAACCAAACCGCCTTTTTAAAACAAGGTGAAATCGGATATCTACAAGATGGTGATACCGTAAACTTTGACAAACATGGTATTGATATTCTCAATCAGGAAGAAACAATCCTGCCAATAAAAGATTCGTTCACTTTTTTTGTTGATTTAGACAAAGAAGTTGAACCAAAAATAAAAGAAATCAATGAAAAATCTCTTGCACAGATGAATATTGCAAAAGACGAAAAACCAAAAGAACGCAAAATAATGTTCGCTGATGTAGGAGGAATGGACGAAACAATAAAAGAATTAAAAAAGAATATCATTTTTCCGATAAAATATCCTGAAATCAAAAACGGAAAAAACATGGGGAAATCAATTCTGTTATACGGACCTCCGGGAACAGGTAAATCGTTTGTAGCAGAGGCTTGCGCAAACGAAGCAGGGGCATGGTTTAAAAAGATTAATGCATCTGAACTCGATTCTAAATGGGTTGGAGAATCAGAAGAAAACTGGAGAAATTTATTTGGGGAAGCAAGAAAAAATCAACCTTCTTTGATTTTCATTGACGAAATTGATGCCATTGCAAAGAAAAGAACAGGACAAGATCCGTATGGAGAAAAGACAATGAACACAATTTTAGGATTAATGAGTGATTCTGAAAAACGTGGGGATCAGATATATATGCTTGCCGCAACAAACAAACGGGAAATGCTTGATGAAGCAATGACTCGTTCGGGAAGAATTGGACGTGCTATAAAAGTACCTGCTCCTGATAAAAAAGGAACAGGTGACATATTAAACATTTATACAAAAAATGAACCTCTTTCAAAAGAATTAAATAAAGAAGCAGTTATTGAAAAATTGCATAATGAAAATGCTACAGGGGCAGATATTGCGGCTGCAACAGAAGACGCAAGAACCTCTGCAATGGAAAGAGCAAAAATCTACGAAAAAATGGAAGAAGGAACTTATACTCCTGAAGATTTAAAAAGCATAGAAATCAAAAATGAAGACTTTGACAAGGCTATTGAAATATTGAAGAACAATAAGCAAACAAAAGAAAGACGACCAATAGGCTTTTTAAGCGAACTCTATAAATAAAAATCATACTATTAAGAAACTCATACTGAAAATCAAGTCCTGTAATTGACAGCAACAGGACTTTTTTTTGTATATAATATAACCATGGAGAACGAACTATGATAAGAGATAAAATAAAATATTATAAAGAATATGACAGATTACCTAACGATATAAAAAAGGGGTTGGAATACATCTTTAAGACTGATTTTTCAAAATTAGA